>NZ_CP043627.1:1200000-1420000 GCF_016804325.1 Methylobacterium aquaticum | reverse complement strand
GGGTCGCCCATGTCCAGGCCATGACCGATCGCCTGTCGCGTACGGCGACGATGCCGGATTGGGCCCGGAACCTGCTGCTCCCTCTGATCGGGCCGCGCAGCTACCGGGCGACCTATGCGCCGCTCCGGATAGCGGTCACGACCTGACCCGAGACGGCTGACGGGCCGGCCTTGCGTCTCCCCGGGAGGACGTCCGCAGGCCCGGTCCACTCACGCCGCGCCTTGCGCCTCGTCGCCCGGCCAGGCGAGCGTCCCGTACTGCGCCCGTAATTCCCGCTTGAGCAGCTTGCCGGCGGTGTTGCGGGGCAGATCCTCCTGGAACAGGATGCGCTTTGGAACCTTGAACGGCGCCAGCCCGGTGCGGCAATGGGCGATCAGTTCCTCGGCCCCGGCGCTGGTCCCCGGCCGCAGCACGACGATTGCCGTCACCGCCTCGATCCAGCGCGGATGGGGCAGGGCGATCACCGCCACCTCCGACACGCTCGGATGGGTGAACAGCACCTCCTCGACCTCGCGGCTCGCCACGATGGTACCGCCGGTCTTGATCACGTCCTTCACTCGGTCGACCACCGTGATGTAGCCGGCCTCGTCCATGATCCCGACGTCGCCCGAATGGAACCAGCCGCCGCGAAACGCCTCTTCGGTCTCCTCCGGCTTGTCCCAGTACCCGGCCATCAGCTGGGCCGAGCGGTGCACGATCTCGCCGCGCTCGCCCGGGGCCACGTCCTGGAGGGCGTCGTCGACCACCCGGGTCTCGACATTGAACACCGGGCGGCCGCAGGAGGCCGGGCGGGCATCGTGCTCCTCGGGCCGCAGAACCGTGGCGAGCGGGGCGATCTCGCTCTGGCCGTAGCAATTGTAGGGCCTTGCGCCGGGCAGGCGGGTGCGCAACTCCTCCAGCACGGGCACCGGCATGATCGAGGCGCCGTAATACACGTGGCGCAGGGAGGAGAGGTCCCGCCGGGCGAAGTCGGGCGAGCGCAGCAGGCTGATCCAGACCGTCGGCGGCGCGAAGAACGAGGTGAGGCGATGCTCCTCGATCAGGCGCAGGCAGGTCTCCGGGGCAGGGGCCTCGATCAGCACCGTCTCGGCCCCGGCGAGCAGCTGGGGCATGGTGAAGGCGTGCATCTGCGCCGTGTGGTAGAGCGGCAGGGCGGCCAGCGCCCGGTCGCCGGGGCCGAAATCGAGGGCGATGATGCAGCTGAGGTATTCGGCCAGCAGGCACCGGCTCGTCATCATGGCGCCCTTCGGCGCCGCGGTGGTGCCGGAGGTGTAGAGAAGCTGCACCACATCGTCGTCGGCGATCCGGACGTCGACCGGCTCCGGATCGCCGTCGCCTTGCGCGAGACGCAGCACGTCGAAGCCGGTGCCGCCGCCGAACAGGGTGCCGAACCACGGGCCGTTCGCCGCGTCCAGGGTCTCGCGGGCAGTCCCCGCGAGCGCCGGATCGACGATCAGGGCCCGGGCGCCGGACTGCTCGACGATGTAGCGCAACTCGCGCCCGGTCAGCGCGTAGTTGACCGGGACGTGGATCAGCCCGGCGCGGGCGCAGGCGAGCCACAGGATCAGGTAGGCATCCGAGTTGCGCCCCAGCGCCCCGAGCCGGTCGCCCCGGATCAGGCCGGTCTCCAGCAGGCCGCGGGCGACCCGGTCGACGGCGCGGTCGAGGCCGGCGAAGCTCCAGCGCCGGTCGCCGAAGGACAGGGCGTTGCGGTCGCGATAGCGTCGCGCCGTGCGCCGCAGGGCGTCGGAGATCGTGTCGCGCCGTGCGCGCGCGGCCTCGTGCCCCGCATGCGTGTCCCGCCCGGCGAGCGTTTCGTCGGATCCCATGGCGGCTCCTCCCTCAAGGCTCCGTCGTACCCCGACTTTGGTCATGGGGCCGCGTTGCTCGTCGCCTTTTGTATCGGCAAGTCGAGGCGGCCTGCCCTTAGACGAACGGCTTAGGATCTGCCTGAGACCGAATCCGCCCCTCGGCGGCCTGACCCAAGCCAACCAGACTCCGAAAAACCCGGAGCGGTTCAGTTGCCGGGCGGGACGAGCGGTCGAGCCAGCCGGCTACCGTGGGTGCCGTACAATCCGGGAGGAGATCGATGACGCGGCGACGGTCGAGGTCGACGACGATCGTGCCGTAGCGGCGGCCCTTCCTGATCCCCAGTCGTCGATGCCGACCCGGATGGGAGCCGGCGGGTCGGGCATCGGCATGCGGGTGACGAGCCGCAGCACGGTCGCGCGGCTTGCCGGCATATGGAAGTGCGCGATAAGACGCGCGCCGCCCGCACCGCCGCAGGCGAGGCCGGGCCTGTGCCGCGCCGAGCCGCCGCGTGCGCCGGGCGCGCGGTGCGAGGAGGTCCACAGGCGTCTTCGCGAAGGTCCGGCGTCGGCAGGTCGGGTTGAGGCAGTAGAACCGCCGCACCTCGACGCGGAGCTTGGTCTGCGATGTTGACAACGGCAGATCGGAGGGGTGGCGGTGGTAGCGGCTATGGACGGACCGGCTCGCATGCCCGCATTCTGGGCAGCAGCCTGTGGCTGCGTCCAGTCGCACCGGGACGACGAGGTGATCGTCGTGTCGTTCGACGAGATGCGCAACACGGCATTCGGGGATGGCGAAGAGAAGGTTCATGCCTCCCACGATGGGGAGGGCGGATCAGACCATCATCGGCCCGAGGCGATCCACCGCCATCACGCAAAGTGAGCAAGAACTACAAAAACGGGGCAATCCCAGTTCTACTTCGAGCCGCATCAGAGACTCCCATACAGGCTCGAAACCAGGGGAGACCGACATCTGCTGACTGGGACAATGGCTCCGGCCGTCCATTGCCTCTCTCGCGCGTTTTGCGCCCAACATGTTGGGCGTTGGACAGCAGCCAAGCTTGGATGGGCGCGGCGTGGGACACAAGGCACTGAAACGCGCGAGGTCGCCGGAGACAGGGACGTGACAAGGGCCTGTTGCGTCCGAACATCGGCGAAAACGTGGGATGGAAAGTGAACACCAGAACGTGCCCACCCTACCGCCACGAGCCGCCTGCAATGCGCAGGGGTCGAAACTCCCCCTGTAGACCAGCGATATCCCCGGTCCTTAACAGGAGCATACAAAACTTATTAAAGCATTAAGAAGAGTGGCGCACCCGACACGATTCGAACGTGTGACCTTTGCCTTCGGAGGGCAACGCTCTATCCAGCTGAGCTACGGGTGCTGACCGCGAAGCCTCTGTAGCCCGGCTCGGGGCGGAGCGCAACAGGGAAAGGGCCTGCGCGTCCGCTCAAAGGGATCCGAGCCGAGGCTCCGCAGGCAAAGGTCATACGGTCGAAGTGCGTCGGGAGCGCCGGGGAAGGGGAGGGGCCGGCGGTACGGATGGTTTGCGGCGCGGCCGACGCCGTGTGCCGCTGGTGCGCCGGCTGCGCCTGTGCTGGTCTAACGTCGCCGTCGCGGCGGTCCCTGCGACGTGAGGAGCTCAGCGGGCATGAACGGGGTCTATGCTCACTCGGTGCCGGGCCAGGCGACCACGCAGTGGGAACCCCTGGCCGATCATCTCGCCCGGGTCGGCGACACGGCGGCGCGCTTCGCCGACGTCTTCGGCTGGGGTGAGCTGGCGCGACTGGCCGGCACGCTGCACGACGTCGGCAAGGCGTCGGAAGCGTTCCAGTCCTACCTGCGCGGCCTTGCCTCCAGCTGCGATCACTCGACGGCGGGCGCCCGGGTGGCGGTGGCCGAGTATCCCGGTGCGGTCGGGCGGATGCTCGCCACCATCGTCGCCGGCCACCACGCGGGCCTTGACGACGGCGACAAGATCGATGCCCGGCTCGATGCGCGCCAGACCGGGATCCCCGCCTTCGAGGGCTGGCAGAGCCATGCCGCGGCGCTCCCGCCGATGAGGGGGGTGGGACCGACGCGGCGCTTCGCCCGGAGCGGACTGCCGGGCTTCACCGATGCGTTCCTCACGCGGATGCTCTTTTCCTGCCTGGTCGACGCCGACTTCCTGGAGACCGAGCGCTTCTACGCCGGCGCCCGGCCGGTCCCCCGCGGAGGCTACCCCGCGATCGCCGTTCTCCAGGCACGGCTCCGCGCCCATATGGACGGGCTGTCGGCACAGGCCCGCCCCGGCCTGGTCAACTCCGTGCGGGCCGAGGTGCTGGCGGCCGTTCGCGAGCGGGCGGCCATGACACCGGGCCTCTTCACCCTCACGGTGCCGACGGGCGGCGGGAAGACGCTGGCCTCCCTCACCTTCGCCCTCGATCACGCGGCGCGGCACGGCCTGCGCCGGGTCGTCCACGTGGCGCCGTTCACCGCGATCATCGAGCAGACCGCCGCCGTGTTCCGCTCCGCCCTCGGAGAGGAAGCGGGCATCCTCGAGCACCACGCCACCTTCGACTGGCAGGACGCGGCGGACCGGGCCCTGGACGGGGGAATCGGCCTCGATCCGGTCTCGCGTCTGCGCCGTGCGGCCGAGAACTGGGACGCACCCGTGGTCGTCACCACGGCGGTGCAGCTCTTCGAGAGCCTGTTCGCGAACCGCACCTCGCGCTGCCGCAAGCTGCACAACCTCGCCCGGAGCGTCATCGTGCTCGACGAGGCGCAGGCGCTGCCCCTGCCGTTGATCCGGCCGTGCCTGGCCGCGATCGAGGAGTTGAGCCGCAATTACGGCGCCAGCATCGTGCTCTGCACGGCGACGCAGCCCGCCCTGCGCCAGGTCGACGGCTTCAAGGCGGGGCTGCCGGTCGACGACACCCGCGAACTCGCCCCCGATCCGCCTCGGCTCTCCCGTGCGCTGCGACGGGTCGCGGTCGAGCGGCTCGCCGGTCCGACCCCCGACGAGACGGTGGCGCGGCGCTTCGGCGAGGTTCCGCAGATGCTCTGCATCGTCAACAGCCGCCGGCACGCCAAGATCCTGTTCGATCGCATCGCGCACCTGCCGGGCGCCGTCCATCTCAGCACCCTCCTGTGCCCGCGCCATCGCCGGGCCGTGCTCGACGGCGCCCGGGCCGCCTTGCGCGACGGCGGCCCGATGAGGATCGTCAGCACCTCGCTGATCGAGGCGGGCGTCGACATCGACCTGCCGGAGGTCTGGCGCGCCACGGCCGGCCTCGACGCCGTGGCCCAGGCCGCGGGACGGTGCAATCGCGAGGGCATGCGGGACGGCCCCGGCCGGGTGGTCGTGTTCGAGCCGGCCGACGCGCCGCCGCCCCGTGCGCTCGACGCGGTCCGGCGTGCCGCCGAAGCGGTCCTCGGAACGGGACGCGACCCGCTCGCGCCCGATGCCATCCGAGCCTACTTTACGGAACTCTACTGGCGCAAAGGTGAGGACGCCTTCGATGCGCCTCGCCTCGACGGGGAGATCTGGCCGATCCTGCCCGCCATCGCCGAGCGGGCGAAGACGCAGGCCTTCCCGTTCGCCAGCATCGCCCGAGCCTTTCGCGTCATCGACGACACGATGGAGCCGGTCATCGTTCCGTGGCGGTCCGGTCCCGACGACGACCGGGCGGACGTCCTGCTCGACCGGATCGCCGCCATGGACCGTCCCCTCGGCGATGATCTGCGCCGCCTCCAGGCCTACCTCGTTCCCATTCCGCCCAAGCTGCGCGCGCGATGGCTGGCTCTCGGCCGCCTGCGGCCCATCCATGCTGCGCTCGAAGGCACTCTGCTGCGGCTCGACGACTTGGCGTTCTACGATCCGCAGACCGGCCTGAGACTGGAGGACGATGCCGACCGCGCACCGGAAGACAACATCATCGCGTGAAGCCGCACCTGCGTCGGCTGTGCGGGCGGCGATAGTGTTCCGATCCAAGCCTTCGTGGGAGGGCGACATGCTTGGCATGGGCGCGGCCCGACAACCCGGCCGAGTTTCGATCCGCGCCCCCCGTGAGAGGGCGACCGGCGAAACCGAGCGGATGATCGAGCGGGACGGTGTTTCGATCCGCGCCCCCCGTGAGAGGGCGACGTGTCGCCGTTGCGCCGGAGCGAGAAGCTGATCGACATGCCCCCGTTTCGATCCGCGCACCCGTGAGAGGGCGACCAGTGCGACGGCACCGCGGTCGTCGGCCTCGACATGTTTCGATCCGCGCCCCCGTGAGAGGGCGACCATTGGCTGGCGTCCAGGTGATGAGCGGCATCAGTTTCGATCCGCGCCCCCGTGAGAGGGCGACCCCGTCAGCCGGTCGCGGATGCCGCCGTAGGCCGTGTTTCGATCCGCGCCCCCGTGAGAGGGCGACATGTGCTCGCCGTCGCGGCGATGGATGCAGTAGTTTCGATCCGCGCCCCCGTGAGAGGGCGACCAGCCCTCCGCCACCAGTACCTTGCACGTATCCGGGTTTCGATCCGCGCCCCCGTGAGAGGGCGACCAGCTCACCCTGGACGATCGGCGCCACCGTCGTGTTTCGATCCGCGCCCCCGTGAGAGGGCGACAGGTAGGCCTGCGCCGGCCGGCGCCGCCGGAACAGTTTCGATCCGCGCCCCCGTGAGAGGGCGACTATCGGGCGGCCAGAGCAGGGCGGGCACGATCAGGTTTCGATCCGCGCCCCCGTGAGAGGGCGACGACCTGAGCCGGCCGTTCGAGGTCACGTTTTTCGTGTTTCGATCCGCGCCCCCGTGAGAGGGCGACCCATCCGTTCCAAAGTGCCTACGGCCTCTGGGCCGAGTTTCGATCCGCGCCCCCGTGAGAGGGCGACAATCAAGCCGCGGATCGGGGCTGCTCCCGTCCTGGTTTCGATCCGCGCCCCCGTGAGAGGGCGACCTGGCGCCTCTCGGGCGGGTCTCGAACGGCCAGGTGTTTCGATCCGCGCCCCCGTGAGAGGGCGACCCCGGCACTCTAACCACTTGTGCAACAAACGATAGTTGACGCGCGTGCGCGAACGTTCGCGGGCGCAGTCGTTCCGCGATGCGACGGGATTCGGCACGGCATCGAAAAGCGTATCATCGCAACAGGTTGTGCGTGGCGCGAAGGCCTGAAGCGAATGCCGTCCGCTTGGGGTTCGCGCATGCGGCTAGAAGAGCAGCGGTCCGTCCAGATCGAGGATCGGCTTGGCGCCGACGTGCTCGATCCGCCCGCGCGCGTCGGCGCCCAGGCGGTAGAAGCGGAGCGAGTCGTGCTGCGGATCGATCTCGCCGACGAGGCGAGCGCGCAAAGCCGTCCATTGCGCAGGCTCGACCTCGCACTCGAACACCGAGTTCTGCACCCGCTGGCCGTCATCGAGGCAGGCCCGGGCGACGCGGCGCAGGCGGCGCCGTCCGGCTGCGGATTCAGTGTTCACGTCGTAGGCCACGAGCATCAGCATGGTGCCGCCTCACTTCCAGACGAAGGCCGGGTAGCCGTCGAGGTCGCCGCGCAGGTGCCGGGCCAACATCTGCGCCTGGGCATGGCAGACGAGGCCGAGCGGCATCGTCTCGTCGAGGAAGGGGTGGCGCAACTCCTCGCGCTTGCGCTCCTGCCAGGCGACGAGGACGCGCTTGCGGCCTGCCTCGGTGAGCCGCACGCCGCCCGCCTCCTCGACGGTGAAGTCCTCCGCGCCGAGCTGCCGCCGGTTGACGAGGCTGAGGGCGAGCCTGTCGGCCTGGACGGGGCGCAGTTCCTCCATCAGGTCGAGGGCGAGGCTGGCGCGGCCCGGGCGGTCGGCGTGCAGATATCCGACCTGCGGGTCGAGGCCGTGCGCCTCCAGTGCCGACCGGCAATCGTGGCCGAGCAGCGCGTAGAGAAACGACAAGAGGGCGTTGATCCGGTCGAGGGGCGGCCGGCGGGAACGCCCGCCGAACACGAAGGCGGTATCCTCGACGCGGATCAGGTGCCGGAAGACCCCGAAATAATGCGCGGCCGCCTCGCCCTCGAGGCCGCGCAAGCCGTCGACCGCGTCGACGGTGAGGGCACGCCGCGCGATGTCGGTCAGGCGGGCTTCCGCCGCCGACAGGCCCGCGGCGGCCTCCGGGTCCAGACGCTCGCCGTGGTCGCGCAGGGCTCGCCGCAGGACGGCCCGCTGGTTCGCGGTGACGATGCCGCGCACGACGACGGCGGCGCGCGGTGCGTCGTCGGCGACGCGATACTGGGCGCGGCGCAGCAGCACGTTGCCGCTGCGCGGCCCCTCGACCCGGGCGAGGAAGCGGCCGGCCCTCGCCCTCGCCGGCATCGACGCGCTCATGCAGGAGGCGCCCCTCCGCCGTCGCCGCGTCCTCGGCCCAGAGCCGCTCGACGTGGATGAGCGCATTCTGGCGCGGGCAGAACAGGTGGTGCTGGAGCGCCGAGAGCGGGATCAGCCCGTCCTCGGCGTCCCCGGGGGCAGGGGCGACGGCATCGCCGCCGCGCTTAACGCTCGATCACCTCGACCCCTCCGGCAGCCCCTCCCGGTCCACCGTGATGCGGTAATCCGAGAAGCTGCGGGCCGGAGGCCAGTTGTCGGTGGCGTCGGCGCCGATCTCGTGCGCCTCGCCCTTGTGCACCCGCAGGGTCCGCACCCGGTCGAACAGCGCGTGGGCGGGCGCGTTGCCGAGCGCCGTGGCGTGGCGGAAGATCACGAGCTTGCGGGTCGCCATCTCGCCGCGGGCGGCCGAGCGGTCGTGGTCGAACATCTGCCCGAGCGCCTCGAACAGCAGCGCGAGGTCGTCGTCCGAGAAGCCGGTGCCCTTCACCGGGTGCGAGGCGAGCGGCGCCGAGACGAAGCCGTGGGCGCGGTAGAGGCCGTAGGGCACGATGTGCTTGCGGCCCATGGTGCGCCCGCCCTTGGCCTCGGCGTCTTTTTCCGTGGTGGCGGCCAGCCGCGTGATGGCGATCTCGAGCGGCAGGACCGGCTCGACCGAGCGGGCGAAGGCGAGCTGCACCGGCCCGCGCACCTGGCCGGCATTGACGCCGGTGGTCATCACCGCCCCGAAAGCCCGGATGTCCCAGAAATTGGCGCACATCCAGCGCGTCAGCGCCCGCGCCTTGGCCTCCTTCGGCAGTTTCCCCTGGTCCTCGGGCTTGGCCTCCGGCATCACGGCGGTCCAGGCCCGCCGGTGCTCGGTGTTCAGGGTCGCGCCGTCGCGCATGTAGATCTCGTGGCCCGGCGCGTCGGGGCGGGCGAGCGCGACGTAGTTGCGGATCTTGCGCTTGAGGGCGACGTCCGAGACGAGGCCCTGGTTGGTCTCGGGATCGAGCCGCGGCAGGTTGCCGGCGTCCGGGTCCCCGTTGGGGTTGCCGTTCTGCACGTCGAAGAACAGCACGAACTCGTGGCGGCGGGTCACGCCGGCGGCCTCAGACGTCATCCTGGCGGTCCTCGCTCTGGCTGTCCTGGGTGTTCTCCGCCTCGACGGACGCGGCGAGGGCCGGCCGTCCGGCGAACTGCGCCTGGCGCTGGTGGTAGTAGCCGATGGCGAAACGCCCCTGCGCCTCGAGGCGGAGCGTGCGGGGCAGCGCGGAGGGGAGCCGCTCGACGATCTCGCCGATCTCGCGCTCGATCCAGTAATCCTTGCCGTCCTTGCGCAGGCGCCCGACGTGGTTCTGCGCACCCCGCAGGAGCACCGGGAAGACGGTAGCCGGCGTCGCCGAGGCGGCGCCGAAATAGCGGTCGCGGATGGTCGCGTTGATCCCCCGGCCGAGGGCGAGGCGCTGCGCGGCCTCGAGCGCCGCGAACAGGCGCCCGAGCTGGTAGGCGGGGCTGGGATCGTCCTTGTCGAGGCTCACCGGAATGTCTCCTCGGTCTCCGTTGAGGCGCAGGTCGCGCGTCAGGCAGGCGCGGATGGCGGCGGCGTGCCAGCCGGTCGCGGGATCGTCCCCCGCCCGCAGCCGCACCAGGGCGGCGGCGAGCCAGCTGCGCGGGTAACGGGTGCCGTCGAGCACCGCCCGGGCGACCTCGCCGGCGAGCAGGGGCGGGATGTTCTCGAACTTCTCCTGGAGCGCCGTCGTCTAGACGAGCAGGCGCCCGATGGCGGGCGGCCTGCCCCAGGCGCGGGGGTGGGGCTCAAGCGCGAGGTCGGCATGGTGCTGCGCCAGGCGCCGGGCAAAAACCTCGAAGGAATCCTCCAGCCAGAACCGCACCGACAGGCGCGCGGCGTTGGGGGCGAGCCCGAGGATGTGGAAGCGGGTGCCGGGGGCGATTGCGGGCGCCACCGCCTCGACCGGGCGGCCGGCCGCCAGGGTCTCCAGGGCGTCGCGGATCAGCGCGGCCTCGGCGGCGTCCTGGTCGGGGGCCGGGCCCGGGGCGGGATCGAACCAGGACGCGAAGATGTCCTCCGCGGCCGCGGCGGCATCCTCGCCGACCGTGTCCGAGGTGTCGGCCCAGAACACCACCGTGGCGTCGCCCAACGGGCGGCGCAGGCGGTTGCGGCTGGTGCGGTCGAGCATCCGGTTGAGGGCCGCGCCGTAGCGGAAGCCCGCCTCCGCCGAGACCGGCGCGTTGTCGCCCTGCACCTTGCCGTAGGACGTGAAGGCGTCCTTGTTGAAGGAGACGAGCGCGGCGCCGGAGGATTGCGCACCCTCCACGCCCTTGATGGTCGGATGGAGCCGCAAAGCGGCCGCGGACCGGCCGGTGACGAGGCAGACCGAGCCGGTCGCCTCCGCGGGCCCGGCGTCCGTCACGAGGCGCCGGGCCGCGGGCCGCTCGTGAATGAAGCCGTGCTCGCCGGCGAGCCGGAAGACCAGGTTGGCGTCGAGCATGTCGGGCTCGAACGGCGCGGCATCGAAGGCGGCCGGATCCCAGGATTCGAGGAAGCGGGCGAGGGCCAGGAGCCCCGGATCCTCGGCTCCTGCCAGCAGCGCCCGGTGCAGCGCCTTGAAGGCCGCGTGCTCCTCGGCCGTCCGGCGCCCCGCGCCGGCGGTGCGGCCGAGGACGTAGGCGGTCTTGTCCCAGAGCCGGTTCGACAGGATGCCGGCGGTGCGCTTCACCGCAGCCGGAACGTCGAGGAGCCGAGGCTGGCGCTTGCGGCCCACGGTCCCGCGCAGGTCCATGACCTCGGTGACGGCGCCGTCCGGCGTCAGCACGAGGCAGAAGCCGATCTTCTCGCGCGAGAAGCCCGGCGCCTCGGCCTCGCCCCGCGCCGCCATGCGGTCGTAGTAGCGGTCGAGGGCCTGCAGGACGGTCACGTCACCGTTCCTTCGCCGAGGCAGGCCTGCACGTCCAGCACCCCGCCGGCGAGGCGGGCGCGGAAGAACTGCGACACCCGCTCCGGCCCGACGATGTCGTGGAGCATCCAGCCGAGGTCGCGGTCGCGCTGCTCGGCGGGCAGCGTGCTCGCCGGCAACGCGGCGTCATCGACGATCAAGGCGAAATCGGCCGGAAATTCCCGCGTGCCGAGGCACGGCCGGTGGAAGCACTGACCCGCCGCCGCGCGGCGATTGAACATGCTCAGGTACTTGGCCGGCGTGTCGTCGCGGCCGGCCTTGTCGGTGAGCGCGAAATGCGCCTCGATGACGTAGCCGACGTTCGTGAGCAGTGTCGCGGCCCGTTGCTGGCGCTTCTCCTCGACGACGAGGCCGAGCCCCGTCGTCGAACCCGCCTGCATGGCGCGCTCGGCGAGGGCCGACGACATCTTGTCCTCGACTTCGTTCCGCCGCAGCGACTGGAAGCGGATCGGCTTGAGCACGTGGATGCGGTCGACGATCCAGCGCATCTGCGGCTTCCAGAGAATGGCGTCGAGGATGCCGCGGGCGGCGGACGGCGTCATGACGTCGTAGGAGACGCGTTCCACCTTCATTTCCGGTCGCGTGAAGCAGGCGCGATCGCCCCAGACGTGAAGCTTGATGCCGTATCCCACGCACTGGCTCCGATGAACTTAACGACGCGGCCGGATTGTCATGTCCGGCCGCCGATCGAGAATTGATGGCTCATGTTCGGAACTTGATGTCAAGAAGCTGCGGCTGAACGCGGATCCATCTCGCAGGCAAAGTATATCGTCTGCGATTGTGACTGGCTGCGACAATCGCCAATGATAGAGGCAAGCGCGACCGGAGGCTAGCCCTGTGTCGTTCGCGGGAGCGGTGATTGCGAGGCGAGCGCCAACGTCGCGACCCCGACAGGAGGGGCCGCTGTAAAATCTACGACACATCGAGGGCCGCAAGCCGTTGATCTGTCGGTCGCGCGTCGGAACTCGCCCATTGGCGAGCGACGATGAAGAACCGAACACCCGAGACCTGCATTGCGAAGGCCTCGACGGGCGCTCGCAGCTGGTCGTCGCCCAGCACATCGCCGACCACGTTTCGCCGGGCCGCGAAAGCGGAGCCCGGAACGACGGGGCGGATCGAGACAGTTGGAGAAGAGCCGAGCGGCCTCCTGGTAAAGCGGCGGTGACGCCCTGTTTATTGGGAGCCGTCGTGTTTCGGGTCGATCGCCGGAACCATGTCGCCGCCTGCCGCACCGGCGCTCGAAGTGTATCGTCGATCGATGCGGTGATCGCCCTTTCGAAAGCCTGGGTGCTCGCGTCGCCACGGCTCCATCCCGCTCGGTCATCGACGATTTTGCGAAACCCGGAGCGGTTCGGTCGCTATGAACCCTGATTAACCATGCCGGACATCTGAGGGCGGCCCGCGCAGCGCGGGAAGATTCCGTCACCTGGTCCCGAAGCGACTGCGGCAGCACGGCCATGCGTTTACCGCCGACTCAGGTTTGCATGAGAAATTCCCTCGGACAATCGATCGGCGTGGCGGAGTTTGTGCGTGCGTTGCTTCAAGCTCCTGCTGCTGTCCGGAATCCTGTGCCTGCCGCCGGCTCTCGCCGCGGCCCGCGAATGCGGGCCCGAGGCGCTCGGCACCGCGCGGACCCTCGAAGTGCCGTTCACCCAGGGGCCGGTCGGACAGGCGAGCTACGGGCGCACCCTGCCGCTCGAGCGCGGCGAGGTGGTGCTGACCTTCGACGACGGCCCGCTGCCGCGGCGCACCAACGCGGTCCTGGCCGCCCTCCAGGCGGAATGCGTGAAGGCGACCTTCTTCGTCATCGGCAGCATGGTGGCGCAATTCCCCGACACGCTGCGCCGCACCGCCGCCGAGGGCCATACCATCGCGACCCATACCTGGTCGCACCGCTACCTGAACCGGGTCCGCAGCGAGGCGGTGCGGCGCGACCAGATCAATGGCGGGCTCGAAGCCGCCCGCGCCGTCCTGACCGATGCGGACGCGCCGTCCCTGTCGCCGTTCTTCCGCTTTCCCGGCCTCGGGCACAGCGCACCCCTCGACCGTTACGCCGTCGCGCAGAAGCTGGTGCCGTTCAGCATCGACGTCGACGGCGACGACTGGAAGCGCATCACCCCGGCGGCGGTGATGGCGCGGGTGCTCAAGCGCCTCGACGCGGCAGGGCGGGGGATCATCCTGCTCCACGACATCCAGTCCCGGACCGTGGCGATCCTGCCGGAGCTGCTGCGCCAGCTGAAGGCGCGCGGATACCGCGTCGTCCACGTGGTGCCGGCGCAGGGCGACACGCAGGCCGCGCTGGCGGCCCTGGAGGCGCCGCGGGCCCGGCCGATCCGCCTCGCCCTCGACCGGCTCGGCACCCGCATGGCGGCCCTGCGCGTGGCCGCCCGCCCGCCGGCCGCCTTCACCGAGGAGGCGCCGCTCGTCCTGCGGTCCGGGCTGTTCGACGAGGCCCCGGAGACGCCGCCGGCCCGGGAGCAGAGTCGGTCCGGCGGGGAGGTCCGCATCGCGCTGGTCGCCGATGCGGCGGCAGGCGGACCGGCACCGGACGGGCCCGCGCCCCTCGCCGGCTGGAGCGGGTTCGTGGTGATCGGCACCGCCCCGCAGGCCGCGGGCTTCCGCAACCTCGCCGAGGCGGGCGGCCCGCTCGGGCGGTGAGCCCGCACCGTCGAACACGCCTCTCGCCCGTCACGGATCTGTCCGGAAAGCCCCCCACGATGCGACGTCTCGGCCGGCTCCTGCCCGCTCTTCTCCTCTGCAGCGCCGGCGCCGCCCAGGCGATGAGCGCCGACGAGTCGCCGGTGGGCTGGTGGGCGCCGTCCTTGCGCGACTGCGCCGACCCGGCGAGCCCGCGGGTGTTCGAGATCCGGCTCAAGCCCGCCGCCGAGGCGCGGCTCGACGCGCACGACCTGCGCTGCCGGATCGACACGGTCTCCGACACCGCGATCGGCTACCGCCTCCACATGCGCTGCTTCCGCTCGGACGAGGACCTGCGGGCGAATGCCCAGGCGGAACCCCGGCAGATCGTCGTCGATGCGATCGGCCCGGTGACCATGCGGGCGGACGGACGGCGGGTCTATCGCTGCCGCTCCCGCCCGGCCGCCGCCATCGGCGCGCCGCGCCCGGCCATGACCGCGGACGCGCCGCCCGCCGCCGCCCCGACCGTGCCGGCACTGCCGCTGCCGGATGCCCCGATGCGTCTGGCCTCGCTGGCGCCCGAGCCGTCTCCGGCCGCGCCGCTCATCCCCGCGCCGATCCCCGTTGCGCCGGCGCCCGCGGCACCGGCTCCGGCAACCTCCGTCCCCGCACCGGATGCGCCGGTGCGCGTGGCCGCGCTCCCGCCCGAGCCGCTGCCGGGGGTCGACGCGCCGCGCCTCGCTCCCCCGCCCGTGCCCGTGGCCCTGCCGGCGTTGCGGCGCGGCAAGGTGGTCGGCTATCCCGGCGCGCAAGCGGCCGGGACCATCGTGGTCGATACGGCGGCGCGCCTGCTCTACCTCGTGCGCGGCGACGGCACGGCTATCCGCTACCGGGTCGCGGTCGGGCGCCCCGGCACGACCTGGAAGGGCGTCCAGACCGTGACCGCCAAGCAGGAATGGCCGCAATGGACCCCGACGCCGGAGATGCGGCGCAGCCGGCCCGGCCTGCCGCGGACCGTCGCCGGCGGCCCGCGCAACCCGCTCGGGGCCCGCGCCCTCTATCTCGGCTCCACGCTCTACCGCATCCACGGCACCACCGATCCGCGCTCGATCGGCCGGGCGGCCTCGGCCGGCTGCTTCCGGATGCTCAACGAGGACGTGATCGAACTCTACCGCTTCGTGCCCGTCGGCACGAAGGTCCAGGTGATCTGAGAGTCGGTTTGATTGGCTCAAGCACTGATCCCCACACGCGACCTCATCCTGAGGTGTCGGTCGATTGAAAATCGACTGACCTCGAAGGAGGGCTCCAGGGATCACGTAGATTTCTGGAACCCTCCTTCGAGGCTCCTTACAATCGCACCTCAGGATGAGGTCGCGAGAGGGATAGGACAGGTCGTCGCGGCTAGATTTTTGTAAGTCAAACTGGCTCTGAGACTCTGTTTGAGCACGATTTTCTACCCAAGACGTGCGGCAGGCGGGATCATCCCACCCTCTCCGCTTTTGTCAATTCACCCCGCTCAAACAGGCTCTCAGGTGGTGGACGACGAAGCGGAGCGCGAGCCGCCTTGTTCTCAATCATCCGCGGTTCTGGATTCCGGGCTCCGCTTTCGCGGCCCCGGAATGACGAGGCGGATGTACAAAAACGGTGTAGACAATCAAAAACGCCCTGAAGTTCAAAATAGTCCGAGGAGTTGGCAGGATCAACCCGCCGGCCGCAGCACCGATTTCGGCATCACCCCGTAGGCTTTCTTGAAGGCGCGGCTGAAATGCGAGAAGTCGCTGAAGCCGCATTGCATCACGACCTGCCCGACATTCCGGGCCTGACCCTCCACGAGCAGCCGGTGGGCCAGTTCCAGGCGCTGCTGCCAGAGCCAGCGGATCGCCGTGGTGCCGTCGGCCGCGAAGGCGCGGCAGAGGGTGCGCAGCGACACGCCGAGGCTTCCCGCCACCGTGGCGAGGTCGAGGTCGGGATCCTCGATATGGGCGATGAGGAAGGTCTTGGCCTGGCGCACCAGGTCCTCGTCGGTGACCTTGCGCCCCGGCGCCGTCAGGCTCGCCTCCAGCGAGGCGGCGAGCAGTTCGAGGAACGAGTTGCCGAGGCGTTGCGAGCAGGTCTCGCCGAGCGGCGATTCCAGCTCGACGATGTCGGTCATGGTGTGGGCGATGGTCGAGGCGAGGGCTGGCCGGGCCGGACGACCCGGGCCGCCAGATGGGCCAGGTCGGGCAGGCGGGCCGCCATCTGCCGCCGGGCGACCCGGGCGATGATCATCCGGGTGTCCTGCTCGAACTCCCACAGGAAGGGGCGGGCCGAATCGTAGATCACGAGGTCGCCGGTGGCCGGGAGGGCGACGCGGTCGTCCTGGACCAGCCGGCCGGTGCCGGTCTTCATGAGGGCCACGAACACGTCGTCGTCCGGCATCCGCCGCAGGCAGGCGGCGTCGCGCCGGCTCGCCATCGGCGAGAACCGGATGTCGCAGAGATTGACCTTGCCCAGGGCCACCTTGCGCAGCCGCGCCGCGAACGGCCGGTCCTGTCCCCGCCGGGTCGTCTCCGACGGGCTCAAGTGGGCGCAGATCGCGTCGCGCCAGTAGGAGAAGCGGTACGGCTCGGCGAGCACGTTGGTGTCGAAGGTGGTGATCGCGGCGGGCGGGGCGGCCGGCGTGGCCGACGAGGCGGTGAGCGATGCCATGACGGGTCCCTCCGGCGTCTGGCGGGGCGGTTCCGGGCGGTAGGGCCCCCGGTGACGCGCCGTGCGTCCGCACCCGGTCTAGCAATGCCGATGCCAGACCTGGTCGCTCCTGACGGTCATGGGCCAAGCGGCATGGCCGGCCGGGGCCAGACGGGCACGCGGCCGGTGGCGAGGATACGGCCGATGGAACGCCGGGAGGCCACGAGATGTCCGCGACCCTGCACGACGAATCCCTGGTCTCCATCGCCGAGGCGATCCGCCGGCGGCGGTTAAGCGCGGTCGAGGTGACGACGGCGATGCTCGCGCGCATCGCAACCCTCGACGGGGACTATCGCAGCTACACCACGGTGACCGCGGATCACGCGCTTGAGGCCGCCGCGCGGGCGGACCGGGAGACGGCGCGGGGCATCAGCCGCGGCCCGCTCCACGGCGTGCCGCTCGGCATCAAGGACCTGTGCGACACCCGCTTCGCCGCCACCGGCGCCGGCACGGCGATCCATCGCGGCCGGGTGCCGGAATCGGATGCCACGGTGGTGGCGCGGCTCGAGCGGGGCGGGGCGGTGATCCTCGGCAAGCTCGCCATGACCGAGGGCGCCTATACCAGCCATCATCCGGACGATCCGGGCCCGCTCAACCCCTGGGAGCGCGACCACTGGGTCGGCTCGTCCTCGACCGGCTCGGGCGCCGCCACCGCGGCGCGGCTGTGCTACGGCGCGCTCGGGTCCGATACCGGCGGCTCGATCCGCTTTCCCTCCGCGACCTGCGGGCTCACCGGCATCAAGCCGACATGGGGCCGGGTCAGCCGCCACGGGGTGTTTCCGCTCGCCGCCTCCCTCGACCATGTCGGCCCGATGGCACGCAGCGCCGCCGACGCTGCGGCGATCCTCGGCGTCATCGCGGGCGCCGACCCGCACGACCCGACGGCGTCGCAGGCGCCCGTGGAGGATTATCTCGGCGCGACCGGCGGCTCGATCCGCGGCCTCACCGTCGGCATCGACCGGCGCTTCACGACCGAGGGCGTCGACCCGGAGGTGACGGCGGCCCTCGGTGGCATCGAGGCGGCGTTGCGCGGGAGCGGCGCGCGGATCCGCGAGGTCGCGATGCCGCCGACCGACGACCTCGTGCGCGGCTGGATTCCGTTCTGCTCGGTCGAGACCGCGCTCGCCCATCGCGAGACCTATCCGGCGCGGGCCGGGGAATACGGCCCGGACCTCGCCGGGCTGATCGACCAGGGCCGGAGCGTCACCGGCCTCGAGCTCGGCGCGGTCTACCACGAGCGACTGGCCTTCTCGGGCGCCCTGGCGGCTCTGTTCGAGGAGGTCGATTGCCTGCTCGTGCCGACCATGCCGGTTCCGGTGCCGAGCCTCTCCCGGATGGCGGAGTTCGGCCAGGACCCGGAGGTGCTCCTGCGCCTCCTGCGCTTCACCGCGCCGTTCAACTTCTCCGGCAGCCCGACCATCACCCTGCCGGCGGGGATCGATGCGGCCGGCCTGCCCCTGAGCGTCCAGCTCGTCGGGCCGCACCTCTCCGAGGCGATGCTGTGCCGGGCCGGCCACGCGATCCAGCAGGTCACCGATTGGCATGCGCGGCGCCCGGTCGATCTGGCATAGGCGACGAACGGCCGAGGGCGATCGCCGGTCAGAACTCCATCCCGAACTTGACCCGGACGTGATGCCGCTCGAACTGGTTCAGCCCGAGGGCGCGGCCGGCCAGGGCCGGATCGGCGTCGCGGCCCCAGACCTGTCCCGCATACGCCACCGTCAGCCAGATCTTCTCGGTGAACCGGTGATGCAGGGCAGGGCCGACGGTGAGCGCCTCGCTCTCGAGCTGGTTCAGGAAGGTGCCGTCATAGCCGCGCAGGTAGCGGATCTCCGGTCCGAGATAGGTGCTCTCCCCGACCCGGGCCACCAGGGCGTTCGACCACAGGAAGGTCGAGGAGCGGTAGCCGGAACCGCCGCCGCGCCGGCGACCGGCCGCGGGCTCGAAGCTGATGTTGCTGCCGTACCAGAGCCTGTCCGGCACCAGCTGCACGTCGAGCTGGAGCAGGCTCTCGATGTCGAAGATGTCGGCGCCCTGGCCTTCGACCGGCAGGATGCGTGTGAAGCGCGGGCGCACCTCCAGGGCGAGGCCCAGCGGCTGCTCCTTCGACCCTTTCAGGAACTGGTACTTCACCTCCAGCGAGGCGCCGTCGAAGGTCCCGTAGGACTTGTCGTCGAGATCCAGGACGTTGCGTTGCCGCCGCAGCGTGCCGAAGGCGCTGAACTCGATGCTCAGCTTGTCGATGGGGTTGAACTGGTAGGCGAACCGTGTGTCGAGCACGCGGTAGGTCGACGATCCGGGGCCGCCCGTGCGCTTGCCGATGCGGGTGACGGTATCGACCACCGCCTCCTGCTCCCCCTTCTCGCCGGCATCGGCGCCTTCGGTGAAGCCGAACAGGTGCTCGGTATCGACGTCCTTCTCTCCACCGTCCTTCTTGCCGCCGTCCTTCTTGCCGTCATCGGTGCCGGGCTGTTGCGCCCCGTTCCTGTCGGAATGTCGCCCGTCTTTCCGGTTCGCCTCGGGCCGGTCGGCCGGCTCGGCCCGAGCGGGCGCCGAGACGGACAGGACGAGCAGGATGCCCGCGGCTGCCGACACGCGTCGGATCGGCGTGGGGTGTCCGGTCATGATCGCGCGGGGACCTTGTTATGCTGCGCTCGGGTATCCCTGCTTAGAGACGATGCCGGCCGGCCTGCCTGCTGCAAGACTGCAACAGTCCCACGAAGTTCGAGCCGCGGAGGATGACGGCGCGACGCCCGCCCGCGACGGCGGCGCGGTGCGGCCCTCGTAGCGGCGCGGTCAGCCCGCCAGCGCCCGCGCCGCCCGCTCGGCCACCAGGATCACCGTCGCGTTGAGGTTGGCGGAAATCATTGTGGGGAATATCGAGGCATCGGCGACGAACAGGCCGTCGAGGCCGTGGACCGCGAAGCTGTCCGGATCGACGACCGCCGCGGGGTCTCTGCCCATCCGGCAGGTGCTCGACGGGTGGTAGAGCGAGGCGAGGTGGCCGCGGACGTGCCGGGCGATGGCCTCGTCGCTCACGCATTCGGCCGAAGGGCTCAATTCGTGGGCGATGACCTCGGCGAGCGGGCCGGCCGCCGCGATCGCCCGGTTGATCCTCACGCCCTCGACCAGGGTGGCGAGGTCGCGGCCGCCCTCGTCGCTCAGGTAGCGCGGGTCGATCGCCGGCGCCATGATCGGGTCGGCGGAGCGCAGGCGGATCTCGCCGCGGCTCTCCGGCCGTTGCAGGACCGCGAACAGGGTGAAGCCGGATTCCGGATAGAGGAACCGGCCGTAATCGCGGTGCGGTGCGGCGATGCCGTAGAGCTGGAGGTCGGGCTCGAGGTCGGGCCTCGTGGCGACCTGGCCGCCCGCCGATGCCCAGTTGGAGGTCCGCGGGCCGACGCGGTGCGCCTGCCATTCTCGGATGCTCTCGGCCGCGTCCAGGGCGCCGAGGCCGATCGGGCGCGTCGCCGCGAAGGCGAGGGTGATCGCCGGGTGGTCCTGCAGATCCTGGCCGACGCCCGGGAGGTCGTGAACCGGTGCGACGCCGGCTCGCCCGAGCGCATCCGCCGGGCCGATGCCGGAGAGCATCAGGAGATGCGGCGAGGCGATCGCGCCGGCCGCGAGCACGACCTGATCCGCGAAGGCCCGCTCGGGCCGGCCGTTGCGCAGGTACTCGACGCCGACCGCGCGCCCGTTCTCGACCATGATGCGGGTGACGAGCACGCCGGTCTCGATCGTCAGGTTCTGCCGGTCCCGCGCCGGATCGAGATAGGCCCGCTTGGTGCCGAAGCGCTCGCCACCACGGGTGGTCAGCTGGAAGAAGCCGACGCCCTCCTGGCTTCCGCCGTTGAAATCCGGGTTCGCCGGGTGGCCTGCGGCCAGGGCGGCCTCGACCCAGAGCGTCTCGCCCTCGTCGCGATAGGGGCAATCCTCGACCGCGAGCGGACCGCCGGTGCCGTGGAACGGGTGGTTGCCGAAGCGGCGATTGTCCTCGGAGCCGAGAAAATCCGGCAGCACGTCGCGCCAGCCCCAGCCGGGGCAGCCCATGGCCGCCCAGCCGTCATAGTCCGAGGGCAGTCCGCGCAGGTAGATCATGGCGTTGAGCGAGCCCGAGCCGCCCAGCATCCGGCCGCGGGGCCAGAAGATCCGCCGGTGGCGGCAGCCGGCTTGCGGCTCGGTGTGGAAGCCCCAATCGACCTCCGTGTCGAACAGGCTCGGCCAGTCGGACGGGATGATGGCGCCGAGCGGCGGTTCGCCGCCCGCTTCGAGCAGCAGGACCCGGCGGGCCGGATCGGCGCTCAGCCGACCCGCCAGGACGCAGCCGGCGCTGCCGGCGCCGACGATCAGGGTATCGTAGGGGCTCACCTTGCCGATCATCTGGCGGAGATTTCGTCGGCGGTCACCAGGATCACCTCGCCGTCGAGGATCGGTTGCGCGATGGCAAAGAACCGCGCCACCGCCGCCGAGCCGTTGTGCCGGTCCATCGCCGCCGCATCGGTGAACCGCTCGTAGGTGGTGAAGCGGGTCGGGTCGCCCGCATCCTGCGAGACGAAGAAACCGACCGTGTCGGGTTCGTTCGCGGCGACATGCGCCGCCACGTCGAGCAGCGCATCGCGCAAGGTCTCCTCCGCGCCCGGCCGGGCGCGGAGGATGGCGCTGATCGTCTTCATCAGAACGTCTTCCAGTCGCCGGCGCCCTCGAAGGCGGCGGCGGCCTGGTAGATCGCGCTCTCGTTCCAGTCCCGCGCCGTCAGCATCATCCCGACCGGCAGGCCGTCGACGAGGCCGCAGGGGATCGACATCGAGGGATTGCCGGTCACGTCCATCGGCGAGGTCGAGGCGACCATCTCGAAGGCGCGGACGATGACCTCCTCGAGCGGCGCGCCCTTCTCCGGCAGCTTGGTGGCGGTGCAGGGCAGGGTCGGGCAGAGCAGCAGGTCGTAGGTCTTGAAGCACTCCGCAAAGTCTTCTCGCACCTTGCGGGCGAGGTTCTGCGCCTTGGCGTAGTAGCGGCCGCGGTAATGGGTCAGGCCCCATTGGCCGATCAGCATCGAGATCTTCAGCGTCTCCGACAGGTCGTCGGCCTTGGTGCGCCAGGCCGAGTGGGCGTCGAACAGCCCGACATCGTAGGCGCCCTTCCAGTTGAAGCCCATGCCGTTGCCGAGCATCATCTGCTGGGTCAGGCCTTCGAGCGCGATCGGGGCCCAGACCGCGGCTGCCGTCCGGTAGGCCGGCAGCGACACCTCCTCGACCGTGGCGCCAAGGGCCTCGAACCGGGCGGCCGCCGCTCGGACCTTGTCGGCCACTGCCTCCTGCATGCCGGGGGCGGAGAAACCCTCCGTCAGGAGGCCGATCTTCAGGCCCTTGGCGCCCTTCTTCAGCGCTTGCGTGTAGGCGGCGACCTGCGGCGCATATTGCCGGGGATCGAGCCCGTCGGGACCGGCCAGGACCTCGAGCAGCAGGGCGTTGTCGCCGACGCTCGCGGTCATCGGGCCGGTATGGTCGATCGTGGTTTCGATCGGCATCACGCCGGTATAGGGCACGAGGCCGTGGGTCGGCTTCATGCCGACGATCCCGCAATACGAGGCGGGAATGCGGATCGATCCGCCCTGGTCGCCGCCGATCGCCAGATCGACCTCGCCGGCGGCCACCAGCGCGCCGCTGCCCGAGGACGAGCCGCCGGCCGAGTAGCCGATCCGGTGCGGGTTGTGGACCGGTCCCGGATCCGAGGTGTGGCTGCCGCCCGACAGGCAGAAATGCTCGCAGACCGCCTTGCCCAGGATGGTGGCGCCGGCATCGAGCATCCGGGTCACGATGGTGGCGTCCGAGGCCGGCACGAAGCCTTCGAGCGTCGAGGCGCCGTTCATCATCGGTACGCCGGCGAGCGCGACGTTGTCCTTCAGCGCCACGGTCTTGCCGGCGAGCTTGCCGGTGTCGGCGCCCTTCACCTCGCTCTTCCAGTACCAGGCGCCGAGCGGATTCTCCTCGGGCGCCGGGCGGGTGCCCGGGGTGCGGGGATACTTCACCGGCGGGATGTGGTCGGGCAGGGCGTCGACGACGTCGTAGGCGTCGAACGAGCCGTCCATGAGTGCCCGGTAGGCCGCGGCCTCCTCGGGCGACAGGGACATGTGGAGGCTGGCGGCGAGCTCGCGGACCTGGGCGGCACTCGGGCGGGTGATGGCCATGGGGCGTCTCCTTGGGTTTGCATGCGAGAGTGGGAATCGAACCGGCTAGAGAATTTTGCGGTAAAACGAGAACTGATTCATCAAATAAAATTCAAAACAGAACGCTGTTTTGCGCAACAACAGCATACGGCATGAGCATGAAATTGCTGAATCGGCCTTCCTCCCCTCAACCTCATCCTGAGGTGCTGCCGCTTGCGGCAGCCTCGAAGGAGGGCTCCAGAAGCCTGTGCGATCTCTGGCGCCCTCCTTCGAGGTCAGTCGATCTTCGATCGACTAACACCTCAGAGCCTGTTTGAGCAGTATTTCTACCCAATATTTGAGACAGAAGGGATCATCCTACCCGCTAACCTCATCCTGAGGTGCGAACGAAGTGAGCCTCGAAGGAGGGCTCCGGGGTCGCAGAGACTTCTGGAGCCCTCCTTCGAGGTCAGTCGATCTGCGATCGACTAACACCTCAGGATGAGGTGGAATGGTAGGATATCTCCTGATTGTTCTCGATTTTTGTCAAATCACGCTGCTCAAACAGGCTCCCAGGATGAGGGTGTGAGTGGGAAGAGTTGCCATGCTTGTGAAACGTCCTGTCATGCACGGTGTTGCAGCGGGCTCTGATGGAACTCTAAGCCGCCGCCATCCCGATCCGCCCCGCCAGCAGGTCCTCGCGCGAGACCTCGCCGGTGATGCGGCCCTTCTGGATGCCGAGCACCCGGTCGGACAAGGAGGTGATGAAGTCGAGGTTCTGCTCGACGATGATCATCGACAGGTCCCAGCGTTTCTTGAGCGCCAGCAGCGTCTCGATGATCTCCTCGATGATCGAGGGCTGGATGCCCTCCGTCGGTTCGTCGAGGAGGACGAGCTTCGGCCGGGTGCAGAGGCAGCGGGCGAGCGCGAGCAGTTGCTGCTCGCCGCCCGACAAGGCGCCGCCGCGCCGGTCGAGGAGACGCACCAGGCGGGGGAAATCGGCGAGCACGTCGTCGATGATGCGGGGATCCTCCCTGGGCGCGCTGGCGAGCCCCATGCGCAGGTTCTCGCGCACGCTGAGGGTGGAAAAGATCTCGCGGCCCTGAGGCACCAGGCCCATCCCGAGGCGGGCGCGCTGGTGGATGGGAAGCCGCGTCACCTCGGTGCCGGCGAAGCGCACCGCGCCGGCATCGGCGGCCAGGTGCCCCATCAGGGTCCGCATCAGGGTGGTCTTGCCCATGCCGTTATGGCCGAGGATGCCGAGATATTCTCCCGATTCCAGGGTGAAATCCACGCCCATCAGGATCGGCACCCGGCCGTAGCTCGCCCGCAGGCCTTCCACGTCCAGCAATGCGCTCATGCCGCCACCTTCTTGCCGAGATAGACGTCGCGCACCCGCCGGTCGGCGAGCACGGCGTCGATCCCGTCCTCCATCATGATCCGGCCCTGGTGGAACACCGTGACCGTCCGGGCGATCATCTTGATGAATGCCATGTCGTGCTCGACCACGACGATCGCCCGGGTCTTGTTGATCTCGCGGATGATCTCGGCGGTGCGATGCGTCTCCTCGTCGGTCATGCCGGCGGCGGGCTCGTCGAGGAGGATCAGCTCGGGATCGCCCGCCAGCACCGTGCCGATCTCGACCCATTGCCGCTGGCCGTGCGAGAGCTGGCCCACCGTCGCCCCGGCGAGATGCGTCAGCCGGATCTTCTCCAGGATCTCGTCGACGAGCGGCCCGGTGAATTTCGGCGTCGTCTTGCGGCGGGCCGCGAGCCAGATGTTCTCGCGCACCGACACGCCGTTGAAGACGTTCGGCACCTGCGTCTTGATGCCGATGCCGAGCCGGGCGATCTGGTGGCTCTGCAGGCCGGTCAGAGTCTGACCGCGGAACGCGATGGTGCCGGAAGTCGGCGTCAGCTGGCCGGTCAGCATCTTGAAGAAGGTGCTCTTGCCGGCACCGTTCGGGCCGATCAGGCAGCGCAGCTCCATCTCGCCTAAAGTAAAGCTCACGTCGTCGTTGGCGACGACGCCGCCGAAGCGCATCGTCAGGTGCTCGGTCTTCAGGAGGGGGACGAGGGGATCCATCTTATGCGTCTCCCATGTCATTCATCTCTCATGTTATTCGGCTCTCATGTCATTCGGCTCCCGCGATCCGGGCCCGGGACGAGGTCGAAGGGGCGGGGCGCCGCTTGGCGCGTCGGCCGAGGCCGAGGAACGCGGTCTTCAGCGTCGGAACGATGCCCTTCGGCAGCAGCAGCACGAAGCCGACCAGGATCACGCCCAGCACCAGGTTGGAGTTGAAGGCCTGCTGCGAGCCGATCTTGGCGTTGAGGAACTGGATCAGGACGCAGCCCAGTACCGGGCCGATCAGGGTGCCCAGGCCCCCGACCGTGATCCAGATGATGATCTCGGCCGAGAGCGCCAGGGAGAAGATCGTCGGGCCGACGAAGGCGCCCCAGTTGACGTAGAGCGCGCCCGCCAGCCCGGCGACGGCGCCGCCGACCATGAACACGCCGAGCTTGATCAGGCGCGGATCGTAGCCGAGCAAGGCCGCCCGGGTCTCGTTCTCGCGCACCGCCACGGCGATGCGTCCGAAGGGACTGGCGAGCAGCAGGCGCATGAGGAGATAGACGCCGACCAGCGTGAAGCCGGTGACCCACCACGAGGCTTCGGGCGTGAGCACCGCATCCGGCGTGTAGGGGGCGTTGAAGGTCGGCACCGAGGGGATGCCGTTGAAGCCGCCGAGCCGGGCCTGGCCGATCGTGTAGGCGTCGCCCGCCGTCGAGTTGACGACGTTGAACAGGATCAGCGTGACGGTGAGCGTGATGACGCCGAGATAGACCTCGCTGATCCGGCCGTAGAACACGAAGTAGCCGAGCGCCGCCGCGAACAGGGCAGGGAACAGGATCGCCAGCAGGATCGCGTTGGTCGAATCGCCGAAATTGATCGCCGCGATGGCGTAGGTGTAGCCGCCCAGGCCGAAGAACGCGGTCTGGCCGAAGGACAGGATGCCGCCGAAGCCCCAGATGAAGCCGAGGCTGAGCGCCAGCACGCCCATCGCGGCAAACAGCGTCAGCTGCATCAGGGTGAAGAGTTCGAGATAGGTGGGCAGCGCCGCGACCAGAATGACGGCGGCGAGGACCGCCAGGGCCTGGAGCCCGAGCGTGAGGCGAGCGGGCATTCAGAGCGTTCCCTTGAAGAAGCGGCCGGAGATGCCCTGCGGCAGCAGGCGGATCAGCAGGATCGCGGAGAGGAACAGGATCACCTCGCCGTAGACCGGGGTGGTGAAGAAGGCGCCGAGCTGGTTGACGAGGCCGAACAGGCCGGCGGCCGAGAGCGTGCCCGAGATGATCGCCGCGCCCCCGCCCACCACGGTGATGAAGCACTTGGCGACGAAGGCGGTGCCCATCACCGGGGTGATGCCGGAGACCGGCGCCAGGAGCCCGCCGGCGAGCCCGGTGACCGCGGCGCCGATGCCGAAGGTCGCCATGTAGATCTTCGCCGGATTGACCCCGAGGGTCGCTGCCATGCCCGGGTTCAGCATCACCGCCCGGGCGACGAGGCCGAAGCGGGTGAAGCGGAGCACGCCGTAGACGAGCGCCATCACCAGGACGGCCATGCCGAGGAGGAAGACCGTGTACCAGCTCGACCGGTAGGCCCCGACCTGGAACCCGCCGAGCGGCGTCGGCACGCCGTTGATGGTGTTGCCGAAGATCGTCGTGACGAGGCCGATCAGGCACAGGCTCAGGCCCCAGGTCGCCAGCATCGAATCGACGAGGCGCCCGTACAGGAACCGGATCAGGCAGCGCTCGATGACGAGCCCGACCAGCCCGACGAAGAGCGGCGCCACGACCAGCATCGCGATCCAGATGTTGAGTCCGGCATTGGCCGAGATCACCGTGGCATAGGCGCCGAGCATCACGAACTCGCCGTGGGCCAGGTTGATGATCTTCATCATTCCGAAGATGATCGCGAGACCGAGGCAGAGCAGGAACAGGGAGGCGGCCCCGTTCACGACGTCGAGCGCGATGATGAGCGACAGATCCATGGCGTCATCCGGGCGGGGGAGGGGATGGTATCAGGACGAATTCGACAGACCCATGGTCCTGCCATTCTCCGCGTCATCCCGGGGCCGCGGAAGCGGAGCCCGGGATCCAGAACCGCAGGTCGTTCAGGAAGAGGCGGGCAGCCGTCCGCTTGATCCTGAACCGTCCGCGGTTCTGGATTCCGGGCTCCGCTTCCGCGGCCCCGGAATGACGCGGAGGGTGGATCATCTGTCCGCGCGATCGATCCTCAGATCGAAATCTCATACTGCTTGTTGTCGCGCGGGTTCTTCACCAGGTTGCACACCGCCGCCGTATCCTGGGGCTTGGCATCCGGATAGGTCTCGCGCACGTCCCATTTCCGGTCCTTGACCGCCGCCAGATAGGCGTTGCGGGTGACGTGATGGGTGGCGTGGTCGATCGTGACCGTGCCGGTCGGCCCGTCGAAGGAGATCCCGGTTTCCAGCGCCTCGGTCACCGCCATCCGGTCGATGGACTTGGCCTTCTTCACCCCCTCGACCCAGAGATGGAAACCTTCGTAGGTCGCCGCCGCCAATTCGCTGATATACGGGATGTTCGGTGCCTGCTTCTTCAGCTTGGCGACGTAGGCGGTGCTCGCCGGGGTCGTCAGTTCCTCGAAATAGCCGTAGGCGCCGAGGATGCCGTTGCTCTCGGCGGCGTTGAGGGTGGTGGGCTCGTTGACGAGGCCGAAGGTGGTCGAGGCGATCGGGATCTGGTCCTTCATCCCGGCCGAGGTCCATTGCCGGTAGAACGCCGTGTGGTTGCCGCCGACCAGCGCCGAGAGCAGCAGGTCGGGCTTCGCCGCCTGGATCTTCGAGATCGTCGGACCGAAATTGGTCACGTCGAGGGGGAAGAAATCGACCGCGACCGTCTCGCCGCCGTGGTCCTTGACGTATTTCTGCATCCACTTGGCGGTGATCTGGCCGTAATTGTAATCGGCGGCGATGACGTAGACCTTCTTGGCGGGCTTCCCGCCCTTGGTCATCGCGTAGGGCACCAGCTTCTCCACCGTCTGGGCCGGGGTGGTGCCGGTGCAGAAGGTGTTGCGGTCGCAGACCCCGCCCTCGTACAGCACGTTGTAGAAGTACAGCACATTGAAGCGGTTGAAGGTCGGGCGGATCGCCTCGCGCGAGGCCGAGGTGATGCCGCCATGGACCACCGCCACCTTGTCGCGCACCGCGAGCTGCTGGGCGTATTGCGAATACATCTGGATGTTCGACTGGGTGTCGTAATGCACCAGCTGCAACGGCCGGCCCAGCAGGCCGCCGGCCGCGTTCACTTCCTCGATGCCGAGCTTCAGGCTCTCGACCATCGGGGCGCCCGACGCCGCGAGCGGGCCCGACTGGTCGTGCAGCGAGCCGACCAGGATCGGCGTCTCGGCTTTGGCCGAGCGGAGCAGGGCGGGCATCGCCAGGGTCGAGAGCGGGACGGCGGAGGCGGTGCGGAGAAGGTCGCGACGAGAAAGGGCCATCCGGGTCCGGGCTCCTGGCTGGTTGGGCCGACGACCGGAGGTTAGAAGAGGCCGGAGGACCGGCGCTGGCCTGGGCTGACCAAAAAATTGGACTGGCCGTGCCATGGCGCGGACCTGCGACGCCCGGGACCGGGCCGGACGTTCTTCTCCACATTCATCCAAAGATAGAAAATTATTCCGTCATACATCGATGATATGGATGATTTTTCTTAAATCGGCGCCGTTCTTGCACTGCGGCAGGAGGATGCCCTAAGCGGAGACGAATTCTCCCCACCAATGGCCGGCCATGACCATCACGCGACGCAGCATCCTTGGGGCAGCCCCGGTTCTGGCGGCCTGCGCCCTGAGTGGCGGCCGGGCCCTGGCGCAAGGATCATCGGTGCAGGGGCGCAGCGCGCCGCTCCGGGTCGGCGTGATCCCGATCCTCGCCGCGGCGCCGATCTATGTCGCCGAGAAGGAAGGCTGGCTGAAGGAGGCCGGGCTGTCGCTCGCCGTCACGACCTTCGAGTCGGGCCCGAACATGATCCAGGCCCTGGCCTCCGGCACCCTCGACGTCTACGTCGCCGGCGTGGCGCCGCTCGGCGTCGCCCGCTCCAAGGGCATCGACGTGAAGGTGGTAGCCGCCACCTCGGTCGAAGAGAACGTCTTCGTCGCCGGCCCCAAGCTCGCCCGCTTCGCCGAGAAGGGCGTCGCCCCGGCCGACGTCTTCAAGCGCTACCGCGAGGCGAACGGCACCCCGGCCCGGGTCGCCACCCAGCCGCTGGGCTCGGTGCCCAACACCACCCTGCAATACTGGCTGTGGGAGGTGGCGAAGGTCGATCCGAAGGACGCGACGATCGTCTCGATGGGCATCGACGCGACGCAGCAGGCGGTGCTCGCCGGTGCGGTCGAGGGCGGGACCCTGCGCGAGCCCGCGGTCTCGATCGTCACCGGCCGCAACCCGGCGATCCGCCTGATGGCGCTTGGCGGCGAGATGTTCCCCAACCAGCCCGGCACCGTCGTCGCCGTGACCCGCGCGCTCCTCGACAAGGAGCCCGACGCCGTGCAGGCGATCGTGACCGGCATCGTGCGGGCGGTCGACCTGATCGGCCGCGAGCCGGACCGCGTCGCGCCGATCATCGAGGGCGCGCTCGGCAAGGGCCTCGTCGACACCGCCACCATCCGCCGGGCGCTCGCCTCCCCGGCGACGCGCTTCACCGCCGATCCGCGCCCGATCGTCGAGCCGACGGCGGCGATGCAGCGCTACCAGGTCAAGATCGGCGCGCTCGACCGCGAGGTGCCCCTCGACGGGCTGTTCGAGCCGCGCTTCTACGAGCGTGCGGTCGCTGGCAAGTAAAGAACGGCCCATGCGATCCCGCCCCGCGGCGGTCCTGCTCCCGCTCCTGGGGCTCGCCGCCTTCTTCGCCCTGTGGGAGGCCGTGCCCCGGCTCGGCCTCGTCAACCCGGCCTTCCTGCCGCCGCCCTCGGTGCTGCCGGAGGCCTTCCTGCGCGAGCTGCGCTCCGGCCAGTGGCTGGCGGCGGTGACCGGGAGCCTCGGGCATTACCTCGCGGGTCTCGGCCTCGGCGTCGGCCTCGGCATCGCCGCCGGGACGCTCACGGGCATGTCGCGCACCGCCGAAGGCCTGACCGCCTGGGTGGTGCGGGTGCTGCGCCCGGTGCCGGGCCTCGCCTGGGTGCCGTTCGCGATCATCTGGTTCGGGGTCAGCCCGGAGGCGGCCCTGTTCATCGTCGCGATCGGGGTGTTCTGGATCGTCTATTTCGCGGCCCACGGGGCGATCCGCGGCGTCGACCGCGACCTGATCGAGCTCGCCGCCGCCTTCGGCTTCCGCTCGGCGCCCGAGCGCCTGGTCACGGTGGTGTGGCCGGCGGCGATGCCCGGCATCCTCGTCGGCGTGCGCACCGCGATCGGGCAGGCCTGGATGGCGGTGGTGGCCGCCGAGATCTTCGGCGTCGCGGGCCTCGGCCAGCGGATGATGCAGGCCTCGACGCTCCTCGCGACCGACATCGTGGTCGTCTACATGCTCACCATGGCGCTGCTCTACGGCGTGTTCGATGCCGGCTTCACCGCCCTCCAACGCTGGATCCTCAGATGGCGGGCCTGATTTCGATCCAGGGCCTCGCCCTCACCTTCACCCGCGACGGCACCCGCACCACGGTGCTGTCGGATCTCGACCTCGACATCGAGCCCGGCGAGTTCCTGGCGATCGTCGGCGCCTCCGGCGTCGGCAAGTCGACGCTCCTGCGGGTCATCGCCGACCTCGTGTGCCCGAGTGCCGGCACGGTCTCGGTCAGCGAGCCCGAACCCGGCCGCCGGGCGGTGGCCCTGGTGTTCCAGGATTCGCGCCTGCTGCCCTGGCGCCGCGTCCTCGACAACGTCGCCTTCGGCCTCGAGAAGCTGCGCCTGCCCCGGGCCGAGCGGCGCCGGCGGGCGCAAGCCGCCCTCGACCGGGTGGGCCTCGGGGCGCTTGCCGGGCGCTGGCCGTTCCAGCTCTCCGGCGGCCAGCGCCAGCGGGTGTCGCTCGCCCGGGCGCTGGCGGTCGAGCCGCATGTGCTGCTGATGGACGAGCCGTTCTCGGCCCTCGACGCGCTGACCCGCGAGAACCTCCAGGACGAGTTGATCCGGCTCTGCCGTGCCTCGGGCCAGACGGTCCTGTTCGTCACCCACGACATCGAGGAGGCGGTCTACCTCGCCGACCGGGTCGTGGTGCTGGCCGGGGCCCCCGGCCGCATCGTCGCCGCGCACCGCATCGCCGAGGCCCAGCCGCGCGGCCGGGCGTCGCCGGAACTGAAGGCGATGACGCAGGTGATCCGGGAGGAATTGGGGGCGGGGGGAGGCCCTCAGGTTCTGCGGGATGCGTCCTGACGGGAGCCGGCTCTCCCGAGTCGCGGAGCGTGTCCGCTTGATTTGCATGATCCGTTCCCACCCTCAACCTCATCCTGAGGTGTTAGTCGATCGTAGATCGACTGACCTCGAAGGAGGGCTCCAGGAGTCACAGTGGTATCTGGAGCCCTCCTTCGAGGCTCATTTCATTCGCACCTCAGGATGAGGTCGCGGTTGGGGTAGAAGAGTCCCTTGGCAAGCGTGGCATGCTGTTCAGTTGAATTTAGCGCCATTGTCACCGCCGCAACCGGTTCCCCAGTACGAACCCGAACAGCCCCATCAGCACGATCCCGGTCCCGCCCTGCACCCCCACGAGCAGGTTGGTCACCCGGCCGACCGGCTTGATGCCGATCTCGGGCGGGTTCGCCGTCATCATGTTGAGGGCGCTGTAGCTCATCAGATCGAGGAGGTTGTAGGTCGCCGCCGTGCCGCCCTCCGGGATCAGGCCGCCGGTGACGCCGTAGAGCCCGCCGAACACCACGATCAGGATCGCGAAGGCGCGGAACAGCCGCGAGAGGCTCTCGCCGTAATCGCACAGCCACTCGACGAAATGGTCGGCGAGCCAGCGATAGCCGTGGCGGAAGATGCCCTTTCGGTCGCGGTCGGCCCAGGCGGCACGGAACAGCGCACCGGCATGGAGGCGGCCCATGCGGCGGCGGCGGCGATAGGCCCAGCCGGCCTCGTCGTGGCTGCCGATGCTCTGGAAATTCTGTTCCAGCGCGAGATAGCTCGCCTTGGCCGCCTCGTACTCGCCGGCCACCTCCTCGCCCACCGCCTCGCCGATCTGGGCGGCGCGAAAGCGGGTGCCGTTGAGCCAGGCGCCGGCAAAGCGCGTGTGGCGCAGGGCGCAGGAGGAGAGGTCGAGCCGCACAAGGGTCGCGGCGGAGAGGTCGGCGCCCGACAGGTCGGCCCCGTCGAGCTTGGCGCCGGTCAGCACTGCGCTGCGCAGGCGCGAGCCGGTGAGCCGCGCCTTGGTCAGGCTCGCGCCCTCGAAATCGGCGTGGGTCAGGTTGGTGTCCGTCAGGTTCACCTCGTCGAGGCGCGCCCCGCGGAACCTGGTGTAGTCGGCATCGGCCCCGGTGAAGTCGGCGCCCCACAGGTCGGCGCCGGAGAAATCCGCGCCGTCCAGCAGGCTGCGGGGCAGGCGGGCGAAGCGTAAGGACGCATCGCGAAAGCTCGCATCCTCCAGCATCGCCTCGGTGAAATCGGCCTGGCCGCCGGCCACCCCGGTGAAGCGGGCGCCGCTGAGATCGGCCCTGCCGAAATCCGCCTCCTCGATCAGCGCGCCGGAAAAATCCGCCGAGCGGGCCAGCGCGCCCGGGAGCCGGGCCCGCTTCAGGGTGGCGCCGGTGAGGTCGGCCTGTTCGAGGTCGCTGCCCGGGATCTCGGCGCCGGCGAGGTTCAGCCCCCGGCGCTCCGCGTCCCACCAGCCCGAACCGTCGGCGAGCGGCGCGAGACGGTCGCGGCTCAGGTTCGCGTCGCGCAGGTCGAGGGGCCGGCCGTCCCGGCACAGGGGGCGGCCGTCCTGCGCCGCGATCTCGGCAAGCAGCGCGTCGGTGCGCGGGTCGAGTTGGGGAATCGGCCGGGTCTCCACCCTCACATCTCCTGGTGCAGGCGGATCCGCGCCTTGAACGCCGCCCGGATATGGGTCCGCGCCGCCGCCTCGGCACCGTCGCCGTCATGGGCGCGGATCCGGGCGACGATCGCCGCATGCTCGTCGATCGCCGCCGCGGCCCGCTCTCCTTGCGCAAGGGTCGTGCCGGAGAGGAGCACGAGCGAGAGCCGCATCGTCTCCAGCGTTCCCTGCAGGAAGCGGTTATGGGCGCAGGCGTGGATCTGGCGGTGGAACAGGCGGTTGGTGCGCGCCAGCGCCGCCGCATCGCCGATCAGGCCCCGGTCGCGCTCGACCATCTCCTCCAGGATCTCGACCTCGATCGCGCTGGCATGGACGGCGGCGAGCCGCGCCGCCGTGCCCTCCAGCACCTCGCGCAGGTCGTAGAGCTCGGTCACCTGTGCGTAGTCGAGCCGCGCCACGCTGGCGCCGCGATGCGGCTCGTGCCGCACCAGTCCCTGCGCCTCCAGCCGGGCCAGGGCCTCGCGCACCGGCGTGCGGCTGATCGCGAAGCGCTCGGCCAGCTCCGCCTCGCGCAGGCGGCTGCCGGGGGGCAATTCGCCCTCCTCGATGGCGCCGAGCAGGCGGTCATAGGCGCTCTGGCCCCCGCGCGGCTCACCCGATCCCCGCTCCGTCATCCCACCCCGTCCTCGAACCTCGCCCGGGATGTGCGCGAGGGCGCGCGCCGCGACAAGCCGGCATTGTTGCATACAGCCGCATACAATGGCATATCGGGTGGCGGAGGAACGCCATGAAAACCGAGTGGGACATCGTCGTCGTCGGCTCCGGCAATGCCGCGATGAGCGCGGCCATCGCCGGGCGCGAGCAGGGCCGCAGCGTCCTGGTGATCGAGAAGGCCGGGCGGGATCTCGCCGGCGGCAACACCGCCTACACGGCGGGCGCGATGCGCTTCGTCTATGACGGCGCCGAGGACCTGCTGCCGCTGCTGGAGGACCCGCACGACCCGCGTCTCCCGAACACCGATTTCGGCGCCTATCCGGCCGAGCGTTTCGCCGCCGACCTCCTGGGCTTCAACGACGGCCGGCCCCTGAGCCGCGAGCAGCAGGCGCTGATCGCCGAGAGCTACGACGCCGTGCGATGGCTCGCCTCGCGGGGGGTGAAGTTCGAGCCGATCTATTCCCGCCAATCCTTCGAGAAGGACGGGCGCCACGTCTTCTGGGGCGGGCTGACGCTGGCGACCCGCGGCGAGGGCCACGGCCTCGCCGAGGCCGAGCGCGCCGCCTTCGAGGCGCTCGGCGGCGAGATCCGCTACGGCTGCGCCGCCGAGGAATTGATCGTCGAGGGCGGCCGGGTCCGCGGCCTGCGCACGAGCACGGGCGAGATCCGGGCGCGGGCGGTGGTGCTCGGCTGCGGCGGCTTCGAGGCCAATGCGGCGATGCGCGAGGAATTCATCGGGCCGGGCTGGGCGGAGGCCAAGGTGCGCGGCACGCCGCACAACCAGGGCGACGGGCTCGCCATGGCGTTCCGCCTCGGCGCCCGTCGCCACGGATTCTACGGCGGCTGCCACGCCACGCCGATGGACCGGTTCACCCCGCCCTACGGCAATCTCGATCTGCCGCATCTCGAGCGCAAGCATTACCGCAAGATCTGCTACTTTCTGGGCGTGATGCTGAATGCCCGCGGCGAGCGCTTCGTCGACGAGGGCAGGGATTTTCGCAACTACACCTACGCCCAGTTCGGCCGCGCCATCATGGAGCAGCCCGGCCACGTCGCCTGGCAGATCTTCGACGCGGCGGTCGATCCGCTGCTCTACAGCGAGTACCGGTTCCACGATGCGCATTTCATCGAGGCCGACACGCTGGATGCCCTGATCGACCGCCTCGACGGCCTCACCGATAAGGCCCAGGCGCGGGCGACGATCGCGGCCTTCAACCAGGCGGTGGACGAGAGCGTGCCCTTCGACCCGACGGTGAAGGACGGGCGCGGCACGAAGGGCCTCGCGCTCCCGAAATCGAACTGGGCGCGGCGGATCGAGGCCGGCCCGTTCAAGGCCTATCCGGTCACCGGCGGCATCACCTTCACCTATGGCGGCGTCGAGGTCGACGGGGACGGGGCGGTCCTGCACGAGAGCGGCGCACCGATCCCCGGCCTCTATGCCTGCGGCGAGATGGTCGGCGGCGTGTTCTTCAACGGCTATCCGGGCGGCTCGGGCCTCACCTCCGGCGTGGTGTTCGGGCGCCGGGCCGGGAACGGGGCGGCGCGGGCCGGCTGAACCCGCGCCGGCCGGACATCGGTGCCTCTACCGGAGGTCGAGCGCCCGGATCACCTCCGCCACCCGCCCCCGCGCCTCCTCGCCGAGCGGCAGGATCGGCCGCGGCGGCACGGCCCGGGTCAGGCCGAGGAGATCGGCGCAGGCATACATGACCCGCAGGCTCGAAGACTGCCGGAACAGCGCCCAGAGCGGTTCGAGCCGGGCATCGAGCCGGCGCGCCTCGGCGGCGTCCCCCCGCTGCACGGCCCGGACGATCGCCACGGCGGCCTCCGGGAACATCCCGGCGACGACGCTGTACCAGGCCTCCGCGCCGGCGAGCATCGCCTCGGTGGCGAGCCAGTCGCCGCTATAGCCCAGCGAGAAGCCCGGCGGCACCGCCGCCCGCAACGCCGCGAGGTGGCCCGCCACCGCCTCCGGTTCCTGCCCCGGGCTCTTCACCGCGACGATGCCGGGCACCCGGCTCAGGCGGCCGATCAGCTCCGGGCCGAACCGGAAATGGGTGGTCGAGGGATTGTCGTAGAGGCAGAGCGGCAATCCGCTCTCCTGCGCCACCGTGACGACATGGGCGAACACCTCGTCGTCGGTGAGCGGCGTGTAGGACACCGCCGCGAGGAGCCCGGCCGCGGCACCGGCCGCCCTCGCGTCCTGGGCCAGCCGCACCGCCTCGTCGGTCCGCAGCGCACCGATGCCGGCCATCACCGGCACCCGGCCGCCCGCCTCGTCGAGGGCCGCCTCAAGCGCCCGGCGGCGCTCCTCGCGGGTGAGGTAGGGATAGGAGCCGGTGCTGCCGAGGACGCCGATCGAATCGACGCCGGCCGCGCATAACCGGGCGACGAGCCGGCGCAGGGCCGGGCCGTCGACGTGGCCCCCGGCATCGGCGGGCGTGATCGGAAAGGCGGAGAGTCCGGTGAAATGCATCGGTGTCGTCCTTGGTCGTGAGCGTCAGGCGGCGGGCCGCCGCGCGAGGGCGAGGCCGGCCCCGAGGGCGATCATCGCGGCACCCGAGGCCTCGCGCAGGCGGCGGACTAGCCCGGGGCGGGCGGCGGCGCCCTTGCGCAGGCGGCTCGCCGCGACGGCGACGGCGAGGTCGGCGAGCGTGTTGAGGCCGACCGAGACGGCGCCGAGCACCACGAACTGAAGCGCGACGCCCCCGGCCGCCGGATCGACGAACTGGGGCACGAAGGCGAGGAAGAACGCCGCGGTCTTCGGGTTCAGGGCCTCGACCAGCACGCCGTCGCGGAAGGCCCGCGCGGCCCCGCCCGAGGGCGCATCGCCCGGGGGGACGGCCACCCCGTCGCGGCGGGCGGCGCGCAAGGTGCGCCAGCCGATCCAGACCAGATAGGCCGCACCCAGCAGCTTCAGCACCGTGAACAGCTCCGCGCTGGCGAGCACGAGGGCGGACACCCCGAGACCGCCCGCCAGGACGTGGACCATGCCGCCGAGGCCCGTGCCGAAGCTCGATGCCACGCCCTCGGCGCGGCCCCCGGCGAGGCTCCGGGCGGCGACGTAGAACAGCCCGGGACCGGGCGTGACGGCGAGCACCAGGGACGCCGCGCAGAACAGGGCGAGGGAGGTCGGATCGGGCATGGGCCACTCGGGGCGATGGGGGCGCCGGCCGGTACCGGGCAAGCGGGGCCATTAGCGGGTCTCCGGCCCATCGCCCACGGCCAGTTCCGCCCCTTCGCGCCGGTCCAGTTGGCGGCGAGCGCTCGACGCCGGCGGCGGACGAACCAGGACGAACCCGGACGGGCCGGCACCGCCACGCCGCGCTCGGGGCTGCGTCCCCCACGTCGGTGCGCACGCGGCCGGAAGGTTGGCGAAGCGTCCCGTGGCGGCAAGGCCCGGCCCGCGCGAGCCTCGGGGTCGGCCGGGTCCCGAACCGGCGGCGCCAACGAGGACGACATCCGATGCTCCGACGCTCCATCTCCGGCCCCCGCTCGATGCCCGAGCCGCTGCCCCGCAACCTCCTCCTCGGCCCGCTCGTCGCAGCCCTGCTCACCGTCCTCGGCGGACCGCCGGCCCGTGCGGAGGAGGGAGGCGGCGGCACCCTGATCCTGCGCCATGGCGGGTCGGCGCCGGTCGAGGCGCCGCGCCTTGCCGCCGATGCGGCCATCGCGGTGAGCGGTCCGACCGCGCGGGCCACGATCACCCAGGCGTTTCGCAACACCACCACGGAATGGGTCGAGGGCACCTACCTGTTCCCCCTGCCGGAGGATGCCGCCGTCGACGCGATGCGGCTCGTGGTCGGCGACAGGGTGATCGTCGCGGACATCCGCGAGCGACAGGCGGCGCGGCGCGACTACGAGGCCGCCCGGGACGAGGGCAAGGCGGCGGCCCTGATCGAGCAGCAGCGGCCGAACCTGTTCACCAACGCGGTCGCCAATATCGGCCCCGGCGAGACCGTAATCGTGCAGATCCAGTACCAGCAGACCGTGCGCCGCTCCGGCGACACCTATTCCCTACGCCTGCCGACCGTCGCCGCCCCGCGCTACAACCCCGCCCCGCCGGCTCTGCTGCCCGCCGCCGATCGTCCCGGCGAGCCCGATCCCGTGCCCGACCGGAACGCCATCTTTGGCCCGGTGCTCGATCCGTCGCGCCACGCTCCGGTCAACCCGCTGACCCTCGCGATCGACCTCAAGGCCGGCTTCCCCCTCGGCAGCGTGGCGAGCGCCACCCACGCGATCACCGTCGAGGCACCCTCCGAAGACGAGCGCCGCATCGCCCTGCGCGACGGCGCCACCGCCGCCGACCGGGATTTCGAGCTGACCTGGACGCCCGCCCCCGGGGCCGCCCCCGCACTCGGCCTGTTCCGCGAGCGCAAGGCCGGCACGCAGACCGTGCTCGCCGTCGTGACCCCGCCCGCCGCCGCGCTCCCGGCCGCCCCGGCGCCGCGGGACGTGATCTTCGTCATCGACAATTCGGGCTCAATGGGCGGCACCTCGATCCGCCAGGCCAAGGCGAGCCTGCTCGTCGGCCTCGACCGGCTGCGCCCGGGCGACCGCTTCAACGTGGTCCGCTTCGACGACACGATGGAGACGGTCTTCCCGGATGTGGTGGCCGCCGATGCGGACCATCTCGCGCAGGCGAAGCGCTTCGTCGCCGGGCTCGAGGCGCGGGGCGGCACCGAGATGCTGGCACCGCTCCGGGCCGCGCTCGAGGACGCCCATCCCGAGGAAACCGGGCGGGTGCGCCAGGTGGTGTTCCTCACCGACGGGGCGATCGGCGACGAGGCGCGGATCTTCCAGGCCGTCGCCGAGGAGCGCGGGCGCACCCGGCTGTTCATGGTCGGGATCGGCTCGGCCCCGAACGGCCACCTGATGCGCCACGCCGCCGAGCTCGGCCGGGGCACCTTCACGCAGATCGCCTCGGTGGCCGAGGTCGCCGACCGGATGCGCGACCTGCTGGTCAAGCTCGAGAGCCCGGTCGTCACCGATCTCGCCGCGACCTTCTCGGAGGAAGCCGAGGTGACGCCCGCGCAGCTGCCGGACCTCTATCGCGGCGAGCCGGTGACGATCGCGGCGCGGATGCGGCCTGCCGAGGGGAGGCCCACTCTGGGGACGCTCACCCTCACCGGCCGGATCGGCGATACGCCCTGGCGCACCGTGCTGGACCTCGACCGGGCGCAGGAGGGGGCCGGCATCGGCAAGGTCTGGGCCCGGGCCCGGATCGGCGAGGCGGAGACCGCACGGATCACCGGGCGGATGACCCCGGAGGCGTCCGATGCGGCGATCCTGCGGCTCGCCCTCGATCACGGCCTGACGACGCGCCTGACCTCGCTCGTCGCGATCGACGCCACCCCGCGCCGGCCGCGCGGCGCCCGCCTCGCGCGCGCCGACCTGCCGCTCAACCTGCCGGCCGGCTGGGATTTCGAGGCCCTGTTCGGCCAGGACGTCCCGCACGACCCGGATCCGATCCTGCACCGGAGGGCCGAGCTGATCCCGGCCGCCGCCCGCGGCATCGCCCTGCCGCAGACCGCGACGGATCACGAGGTCCGGCTGATGCTCGGCGCCGTCCTCCTCGCCCTCGCCCTGCTGCTGCGGATCGGCGGCCGGAGGGTGGCGCGGTGAGGGCGCTCCCGGCCCTCCTGGCCGCCGCCGGCCTCGTCCTCGCGGCGGAGGGCGCCTGGATCCCCGCCAAGGCGGCCCTGGCGCAGGCCCTGCTCGCCCGCGCCTTCGCCCGCAGCCTCGCGGAAGGCGGGCCGGTCCGGCCCTGGCCCTGGGCCGACACCGCCCCGGTCGCCCGCATCGGTTTCCCGAGCCTCGGCGAATCCTACCTGGTGCTCGCCGGGGCGAGCGGGCAGGCCCTGGCCTTCGGGCCGGGACATGTCGAGGGCACGAAGGAGGCCGGCGAGCCGCCGGGGCTTGCGGTCTACGCCGCCCACCGCGACACCCAGTTCCGCAGCCTCGGCCGCCTCGCCCCCGGCGATCCGGTCGAGGTGCAACGGCGGGACGGGCGGATCGTCGCCTTCCGGGTCACCGGGTCCCGGGTCGTGCGCTTTGACCGGTCCGGTCTCGATCCGGACGCGCCGGGGCGGCGCCTCGCGCTGGTCACCTGCTGGCCGCTCGACGCCGTCATGCCGGGCCCCGAACGCCTGGTGGTCGAGGCGACGGAGAGTACCGAACCTTGACGGCGGGGAAGGCGTGCGGTTTCGTGCGGGTTCGTCCGGAACCCGCCCGCATCCCGGGGAGGGGGCGAACGGGTTCGGCAGGAGCCCGCAAGGGTTCGGCAGGAGCCCGCAAGGGTTCGGAAGGAACCCGCCCGGGTTCGGAAGGAACCCGCAGGATGCCGCCCCTCGACGCCGCTCCCGATACCGGCGAGGCCGATCTCCCCGAAGGGCAGAGCCGGGCGGTGGCGGATGCGGTGCGCGAGGCCCTGGCCCGCCGCCGGATGTCGCGCCAGGCCCTGGCGGATGCGGCGCGGATCAGCCTCTCGACCCTGGAGAAGGCCCTGTCCGGCCGCCGGCCGTTCACGCTCGCCACGACGATCCGCCTGGAGGAGGCGCTGGCGACGCCGCTTCGGCAGGCGCCGCCGCGCCGGGAGGCGGCGCCCCGCCCGGCGCCCGAGGCCTTCGGCTCCTATACCCGCGCGGCGGTGGCCTTCCTCGAAGGGCGCTACCTCACGCTCCGGCCGTCCTTCGGGCAGGAGGGCGCGATCTTCGCCTACCGGACCGAGATCGCCTGGGACGCGGACCGCGACCGCCTGGTCTTTCGCGAGGCCGAGCGGATCGACGCGCCCTTCGCCCAGACCGGCACCGTCTCGGTGCCCAACCAGTCGGGCCACGTCTACCTCGTCACCGAGTTTCAGGGGCAGTACCGGCTGGCGATGCTCGGCCGGCCGACCATCCAGGGCGAGATGTTCGGCATCCTGACGACCCTCGTCTCGGGCAGGGGCGCGCAGCTCACGCCCGCCGCGACGCCGCTCGCCCTGGTGCCGGAACGCAGCGTGCCGGACGGCGCGCCATACGGCCGGATCGCCGCCGGCACGCCCTGCGAGCCGGAATATCGCCGGATCCTCGACCGGGTGCGGGACGACGGCTTCGCGGTGTTTCCCGGCTGCGTCCCGGCCGCAGGGAGCTGAGGCCGCCCATTCCGTGGGTTCCGTCTCGCGGACTGTCCGATCGGCCTCCACAGATCTCGAACACACCGCGTCATTCCGGGGCCGCGAAAGCGGAGCCCGGAATGACGAGGAGGGCGTGAAGATTGTCGAGAAAGTCGACCAGGCTCGGAGGTGCAAAGGTGCGATATCGCCTGCTATCTCACACGCGATCGGCGAGAATGGTCGGACCGGCCCCCGCCGGCCTGACTCAGTGCCTGTTTGACTTGCGAAAATTTAGCTGCAACGAACTTTATCATCCCTCTTGCGACCTCATCCTGAGGTGCGACTGAAAGGAGCCTCGAAGGAGGGCTCCAGAAGTCTTCGCGATCCCTGGAGCCCTCCTTCGAGGTCAGCCGATTTTCAATCGACTGACACCTCAGGATGAGGTCGTGTGTGGGAGTAAGTGCTTGAGTCAATCAAACAGGCTCTCAGGGGCATCGTGCAGAGGCCGGATGCGGAGCCTTGATTGCGCTGCACATCATGTGCTCATCCTGTGCGGATTCTTCCCGCAACATGACGAAACCCGCGGCAATGCTGCGCTGCACCAACTGATTCTTCCAGGGGAAACTCGCCTGTGTCGCCTTCGCGGCAAAAAATGTCGCAGCCGGACAAGCTGCGGGGCCTGCGCCAGCTAATTTTTCATAATACAAGGTAAAGGCCTTCGGTTCTTTCCAGTATCGATCGGCGAAGCACGCTGCTCCAAAGGGGTCATGAGCCATGAGCCACATCGTTTTGGAGGGAGTCAGCAAGATCTTCGGCCATAAGCAGGCCGAGGCGGTCGGTCTCATCGCGCAGGGCAAGCGCAAGGCCGAGATCGCGGCGGCCTGCGGTGCGGTGGTCGGCCTGTGCGACATCTCTTTCGACATCGTCGAGGGCGAGATCCTGACCTTGATGGGCCTGTCGGGCTCGGGCAAGTCGACGCTCCTGCGCTGCATGAACCGGCTGGTGGAGCCGAGCTGCGGCAGCATCCGCGTCGGCGACGTGGACGTGACGAAGCTCGGCCGCAAGGACCTGCTGGCGTTCCGGCAGAAGACCTTCGGCATGGTGTTCCAGCACTTCGCGCTGCTGCCGAACCGGACGATCCTGTCCAACGTGTCGTTCGGCCTCGAACTGAAGAACGTGCCGGTGGCGCGCCGGACCGAGGCCGCCATGCAGGCGATCGAGCTCGTCGGCCTCAAGGGCTGGCACGCCAAGTATCCGCATGAATTGTCCGGCGGCATGCAGCAGCGGGCCGGGCTGGCGCGGGCGCTGGCGGCGGATGCCGACATCCTGCTGATGGACGAGGCGTTCAGCGCCCTCGACCCGCTGATCCGCCGCGACATGCAATCCGAGCTGCGCGACCTCCAGCGCAAGCTGAAGAAGACCATCGTCTTCGTCTCCCACGATCTCGACGAGGCGGTGGCGCTCGGCGGCCGCATCGTCCTGATGAAGGACGGCGAGGTCGTGCAGATCGGCCAGCCCGAGGACATCGTGGCGCGCCCGGCGACCGAGTACGTCGCCCGGTTCGTCGAGCATATCGACCTCGTGGCGGTGATGCGGGCGGGGCACGTGGCGGATCGGGCCGCGCCGGTGCTCGCGCCCACCCTCACCGTCGCCGAGGCGCGGGAGCGGGTGGCGGGGAGGGCGGCGACGCCTGGCTCGTGGCCGACGGCGACCGCCGCTTCGTCGGCCGCCTGCGCGCCGGCGCGCTCGCCGGCGCCCGCCCGGGCGAGACCGTCGCCGGCCTCCTCGACCGGGGCGCCGAGGCCGTCGGAGCGGACCTTCGCCTCGACGGGCTCCTGGCCCGGGTCGCGGCCGAGGGCTGCGTCGCCGTGGTCGATCCGGACGGGCGCCTGATCGGCGGCATCACCAGCCGGGACGTGGTGCGGGCGCTCGCCGCCCGCCCCGACCTGCACCCCACCGAAATCCCGACAATCCCCAAGCCGGCAGGAGCGGAGCGATGGACTGGAGCGTCCCAAAATTCCCCCTCGACACGCTCAGCGACCGAGGCCTCGACTGGCTCACCGACCATGGCGCTTGGCTGACCCGCGCGGTCAGCCGCACGGTCTCCGACTGGATCGACGTGCTGACCACGGCGCTCGTCGCGGTTCCGCCCTGGCTCTTCATCGCGCTGGCCGCCTTCGGCACCTACAAGATCGGCGGGCGCCGCGTCGGGCTGCTGACCTTGTTCGGCCTCCTGTTCCTGTGGGACCTGCGGCTGTGGCAGGCGACGGTCGAGACCCTGGTCCTCGTCATCCTGTCGACCGTCACCGCCCTGGTGATCGGCATTCCGGTCGGGATCTGGTTCGCCCTGAGCCAGCGCGCCTGGCGGACCTTCTCGCCGATCCTCGACATGATGCAGACGCTGCCGAGCTTCGTGTACCTGATCCCGGCGCTTCCCTTCTTCGGCCTCGGTGCCGTGTCGGCGTGCTTTGCCACCATCGTGTTCTCGGTGCCGCCGGTGATCCGTCTGACGGCGCTCGGCATCCGCAACGTGCCCTCCGAACTCGTCGAGGCGTCCGACGCCTTCGGCGGCTCGACCACCCAGAAGCTGTTCAAGGTGCAGCTGCCGCTCGCGCTGCCGACCATCATGGCCGGCGTCAACCAGACGATGATGCTCGCCCTCTCGATGGTGGTCATCGCCGCGATGATCGGGGCCGGCGGCCTCGGCCGGGCGGTGTGGCAATCGATCCAGCGGCTCGAGGCTGGAGCCGGGTTCGAGGCCGGCATCGGCATCGTGATCCTGGCGGTCATCCTCGACCGCTCGACTCAGGCGCTCGCCGCCCGTGCCCGGCCGCACGGCACCGCCTGAAACCCCACGAGCCGCCCGCTCCGGCGGGCGGATCCCTGACTGGTTCCCGGCGCCCCTGGGCGTCGCGGCAGAGTGAAGCCCCTTTCCGTTCCACCAGCCTTCGGATCGATCTGACCATGCGCGCGACAGCCCTCGGCGTCATCCTCTGCCTCGCCTTCGCCCAGAACCCGGCCGAGGCGGCCGGCAAGCAGGTGCGGATCGCCTATGTCGAGTGGAGCGACGCGGTCGTGGCGACCAACATCCTCAAGCAGGTGCTGGAGGAGAAGGGTTACGAGGTGAAGGCGATCCCGCTCGCCGCGGCGGCGATGTGGCAGGCGGTGGCGACGGGCGACGCCGATGCGAGCGTCGCCGCCTGGCTGCCGCTGACCCAGGCCGCCTATTACGAGAAGCTGAAGAACCGCCTCGAGCTGATCGGACCGAACGTCACCGGCGCCAAGATCGGCTGGGCCGTGCCGGCCTACTCGAAGCTCAACTCGATCGAGGACCTGAAGACCAAGTCCGCGGAGGTCGAGGGCAAGGTGATCGGCATCGATCCCGGCGCCGGCGTGATGAAGACCTCGGAGGCGGCGATCAAGGCCTACGGCCTCCCGGTCAAGCTCGTCGATGGCAGCGACGCGACGATGACCAGCGCGCTCAAGGACGCGATCCGCCAGAAGAAGGACGTCGTCGTCACCGCCTGGACGCCGCACTGGATGTTCGCGCGCTACGAGCTGAAGTACCTCGCCGACCCGAAGAAGGCCTTCGGCGACGACGAGACCGTGAACACCCTCGCCCGCAAGGGTTTGAAAGAGGACATGCCGGAGGTCTACGGCATCCTCAAGAAGTTCAAGCTCAACATCAAGGACGAGGAAGCCATGATGGCGGAGAACGAGGAGAGGGGCGTCAAGCCCGCCGAGACCGCCGCCAAGTGGATCAAGGCCAACCGGGCGACGGTGGATGGCTGGGTGAAGTAATACCGAGGATCGTCGGAAACAACCCTGGGTTCCGCCCTCGAATTGCCGTCGAGCCCCTGGCTCGGCCTCGAAAACCCGAGATGGGTCGACGGCCCGATGCGTCGGCATCCTGGGCCGTCGAGACAGGCCCGGGATGAGGGCGGCGCCGGCCCGTGATGCGGAAAGCCGGCGCCGCCCGTCGCGACGCTCTCCCGGCCTTTCATCTTGCCGCAATTCCCACGACGAACCGGCATCCGCTTCGTCGGAGAATGTGCGAGCCTCACTCCCCCCGCGCCAGGAACTGCCGGAACCGCTCCGATGTCGGCGCGGAGAATACCTGCTCGGACGGGCCGTCCTCCAGGATCCTGCCCTCGTGCAGGAAGACCACCCGGTGGGCGACGTCGCGGGCGAACGCCATCTCGTGGGTGACGACGAGCATGGTGCGGCCCTCCTCGGCGAGCGCCCGCATCACCCGCAGCACCTCGGCGACGCGCTCGGGGTCGAGGGCGGAGGTCGGCTCGTCGAAGAGCAGGACGCGGGGATGCATCGCGAGCGCCCGGGCGATGGCGGCGCGCTGCTGCTGGCCGCCGGAGAGATGGGCCGGGTAATGGTCGCGCTTGTCGGCGATGCCGACCTTGGCGAGCAGCCCCTCGGCCTCGGCGATGCAGTCGGCTTTCTGGCGCCCCAGCACGTGGACCGGCGCCTCGATCACGTTCTCCAGCACCGTGCGGTGGGACCAGAGGTTGAAGCTCTGGAACACCATGCCGACCCGGGCGCGGATGCGGTCGACCTGCCTCGTATCCGCCGGCACCCGGCCGCCCCGGCGCGGGCGCCAGGCCACCGCCTCGTCGCCGACCACGACCTCCCCGGCCTCCGGCACCTCCAGCAGGTTGATGCAGCGCAGCAGCGTCGACTTGCCGGAGCCGGACGAGCCGAGGATCGCTACCACCTCGCCCTCGCGGGCCGAGAGCGAGACGCCGCGCAGGACCTCCAGCTGTCCGAAATGCTTGTGCAGGTCGCGGACCGCGACGGCCTCGGGGCGGGTGGGCGAGGGGGCCAGCATGGCGGGTTCCAGGATCAGGCGGGGCGGGCCACCGGGCGCGGGCGCAGGTCCGGCGACAGCCGGGCCTCGGCGAGCCGCAGAAGCCCGATGATCATGAAGGTGAGGGCGAGGTAGAAGGCGCCGGCGCAGACGAAGACCTCCAGCGCCCGGAAGCTCTGGGCGATCAGCTTCTGGGCGATGCCGGTGATCTCCATCAGCGTGATGGTGGAGGCCAGCGAGGTCGCCTTGACAACCGAGATCACCTCGTTGCCGTAGGCCGGCAGGGCCTGGCGGGTGGCGAGCGGCAGGGTGACCCGGCGAAACAGCAGGAGACGCGGCATGCCGCAGGCCCGGCCTGCCACGAGCGCCCCGTAGGGCACCGACAGGACGGCACCCCGGAAGATCTCGGCCGTGTAGGCGCCCGTATTCAGCGCCAGAGCCAGCAGCGCGCACCAGTACGGCTCGCGGAAGAAGGTCCACAGGCCCCAGGCCTGGAGGGTCGGGCGGAACTGGCCGAGCCCGTAATAGATCAGGAAGATCTGCACGAGCAGCGGCGTGCCGCGGAACACGAAGATGTAGAGGCGGGCGAGCCAGTCCGCCGGCGCGACGCTCGAGAGCCGGCCCCAGGCCGCAAGAGCGGCCAGCCCACCGCCGAGCGCGACCGAGCCGGCGGTGAGGCTCAGGGTGAGGGGCACGCCGCCGAGCAGGGAGCGGATGGTGGAGTCGAGGAACGCGACGTCGATCATCGGGTCCCCCGGCGGGCATGGGCCTCGGCCCGCGAAAAACCCCAGGTCGAGAGCGAGGTGATGGCGAGGTAGAGGGCGCCGGCCGCAAGGTAGAAGGTGAAGGGCTGGCGGGTGGAGCCGGCGCCGACCTGGGCCTGGCGCAGCAGCTCGACGAGGCCCGTCACCGAAACCAGCGCCGAATCCTTGAGCAGGATCTGCCAGACGTTGCCGAGGCCGGGGAGGGCGTCGCGGGCGACCAGCGGTGCCACGACCCGGCGCAGGATCAGCCCGCGATGCATGCCCACCGCCCGGGCGGCCTCGATCTGCCCGCGGTCGAGGGCGAGGTAGGCGCCGCGAAACACCTCGGCCTGATAGGCGCCCGAGATGATCCCGAGCGCCGCGACGCCGACCGCGAAGGCCGGCACCCCGACGAAGCCGGTGACGCCGAACAACCCTGCGATGCTGCCGAGCGCCGCGCTGCCGCCAAAGTACAGGAGGTAGATCACCAGCAGGTCGGGCACGCCGCGGAGCAGCGTGGTGTAGCCGTCGGCGGCAAGCCGCAGGGGCAGGAGGCCGGAGAGCTTGGCGCTGGCCGCCAGGCCCCCGAGCACGGCCCCGAGGAGGAAGCCGCACAGGGCCAGCGCCAGCGTAGTGCCGGCGGCGAGCAGCAGCGCGCCGCCCCAGCCGCCGGGGCCGAAGCCGAGAAGGGTGAAGGCACTCACGCGGATCCGGCCCCCTTTCGCTCGTTTGCCATCAGCCCTGCGGGGTCAGGTCGGCCTTGAACCACTTGAGCGACAGCTTCTTCAGGGTGCCGTCGGCGATCACCGCGTCGATGCCCTCGTCGAGCCGCGCCTTCAGCTTGGTCTCGCCCTTGCGCAGGCCCATCGCCACGCCGCGGCCGAGGATGCCGCCGCGGAAGCGGGGACCGGCCAGCTTCACCGTATCGGCGAATTCCGGCTTCTCGGCGGTGGCCCGCAAGGGGGCGTCGTTGGCGAAGATCGCGTCGAGGCGGCCGGCGGCGAGGTCGAGGTCGTGCTGCTCGGTGGTCTTGTACTCGCGCACCTCGACGGTGCCCTTGAGGTACTTGTCCATGAAGGCGGCGTGGATGGTCGAGACCTGGACGCCGACGGTCTTGCCCTTGAGGAGCGGCTTGATCGCGTCGAGGGCCTTCGTCGCCTCGGCCTCGTCCATCAGGCTGAACTTCTGGCCGTCGAGGGGGAGCTTGGCCAGCGGGCCGTTGCGGTCGACCGCGAAGCCCGAGGAATCGCCGCTATAGGGCTTGGTGAAGTCCACCACCTTCAGCCGCGCGTCGGTGATGGTCATGCCCGACATGATGGCGTCGAACTTCTTGGCGTTGAGGCCCGGCACGACGCCGTCCCAGTCCTGGGCCACGAACTCGCATTTCAGCTTGGCGCGGGCGCAGATCTCGCGGCCGAGCTCGATCTCGTAGCCGTCGAGGGTGCCGTCGGGCTTGGTGAAGTTGTAGGGCGCGTAGGCGCCCTCGGTGGCGATCCTCACCGTCGCCGGTACCGCGTCGTCGGCCCGGGCCGCCCCGGCGGAGCCGAGGGCGAGGGTCAGGGCGAGGGCGAAAGCAGACCTGATCGTCATTGTGGCGTCATTCCCGGACCTTTGAGGCGTTCCACGCTCAGCTAACCCGCAAGACCGACCTCAAGGCAAGCGCCCGCGGCCTGAGACCGAGCGCCCGCGGCCTGAGATGAGGGGCCTGCATGCGCCGATGATGCGAGGGGCGTGCCACCGGCGGTTTGCACTCACAGCCCGGCGCTGCTATGGCGCCCGCAGCGGGCGATCTTTGCCCGGCGCGGGCGAGGCGCCCGCCGGGAGACGAGCGATGGCCCCGAGGGCAGAGGCGCGACGACGGATCGGCTGATCGATCCGCCCATCCCATCCGACGCCCTGCCCCGAGTGTGCCCCCGTGACCACGCTTCCCCTCGTCATCCGGCCCGAGACCCCGCGCGACCACGACGCCATCGAGCGCCTGCACGAGCGCGCCTTCGGCCCGGGCGCTATGCCCGCACCGCCTTCCGGCTGCGCGAGGGCGTCGCCCATCTGTCCGACCTCTCGTTCACGGCGCTCGTCGGCACGCTGCTCGTCGGCTCGATCCGGGTTTCGCCGGCCCGGGCGGGCGCGAGCCCGCTCCTGGTGCTCGGCCCCCTGACGGTCGATCCGGCCTTCGGCAGCCGCGGCATCGGCGGTGCCTTGATGCGCGCCTCCCTCGACGCCGCCCGGGCCGGAGGCCACGGCCTCGTCATCCTGGTCGGCGATGCGCCCTACTACGCCCGGTTCGGTTTCCGGGTGCTGCCCCCGCGCAAGCTGACCCTGCCGGGCCCGGTCGATCCGGGGCGGTTCCTCGCGCTCGAACTGCGCGAGGGAGCTTTGGCCGAGGCCGGAGGCAGCGTCGTCGGCGGGGCGTGAGGCCGATCAGGCCGGGTCGGCCTCGCCGCGATAGGCGTCGAGCGGGATCGTCCCGCCCTTGCGGGCCACCTCCCGGTCGTCGCCTTCCGGCAGGGCGCCCGCGAAGATGTCGATGCGCTTCCAGGCCGGAAAGGGCTGCTGGCCCGATGCATCGGGCAGGTGCGGCGAGAGCGTTGCGCCGCCGCTCTGGTGGATGTAGCGGCCGCAATTCACGAAGATCTGCTCGGCCGTCACCCGGACGACGTGGTCCGCCCCCGGATAGAGGCCGAGCAGGGCCGGATCGTCGGCGAGCGCCGCCCTGCCGTGGACCCGCAGCCGGTTCGGATGCTCGAAATCGATGAAGAGCAGTCCGATGCGCGGGTTCTCGCCGAGATTGCCGAGCGACAGGAACATGCCGTTTCCGTCGTAGCTCGGGAAGATCAGCTCGTTCGGTCCGGTGACCCGGATGAAGCCGGGCGCGCCGCCCTTGTACGACACGGTGGGCTGCCCGCTTCCATCCACGGTGCTGACGAAGACCATCGTGGCCGCCTGGATGAGGTCGCGATCCGGCGGCTCGAAGCTGGCACGGGCGTGCGCCTCCAGCCGGTCGGCGAGGGCGCGCGTGCCGTGCTCGTCCTGCAGGCGGCGGTGGCTCGCGCTGAAGAAGGCGCTCATGGTTCCTCCCCGGTTGCCGGCCCGCCTCCAGGCCGAACGGGGGTGGGGAGATGGGCCGGGCGTGGTCGTGCTCGACCGTTGCGGTCGTCCTAAGCAGATTTCGCAAAAGTGGCTGCCGGTTTTGCTGCAAAAATCTGCGACAAAACGACAACCTCGGCGGACGAAGTGGTTTGGCCTGCCAACGCAAGTGTGCTGAGCACGCCGGCGGGGGAGACCTGCACCCGGGCTTGAGGGGGGGAAGGCTGCCGGGGGAATCTCACTCGGAATCAGGAAGGGGCTCCTCTCTCCAGTGGAATAGAATATGTCATAAATATTTGATTATGATCAGAGCTTGCCAAGCATGTGGTGCACGAAATAAATCATGTAAATACCATAAATTCCGCTAGCATATCGCTCTCAATATTCGAATTATTATCAGTTTTTGCGAATACGGGGTCTATCCTGCGTTCCGATCGGCTTGCGCGGGCGTGATGTAGCCGAGAACCGAATGGAGGCGCTGTCGATTGTCGTCGTCGATGGTTAGCGAGCAGATCGTGTCGGGCCTCATTCTGGGTCGCCCATCGTCGCTGGTGGACGCGTTCGACCTCGAGGGTACCCCGAGCGCTGCTCGATCGTGTCGGCGAGGCTCAGCCCCATCGGGCCGCGCGGCGCGAACGGCGTGATCGGCTGCCCGAGCAGGATGCGGGCGCCGGCGTGGGGCGACCGGGCGGCGCGGTCGAGGCCGCGGTGGAAGTTGCCGAAGCGGCGCTCGTGGGCACGGCCCATGATACGCAGCAAACTGGCGACCATGCGCCGGCCCGGGGCCGGGATGGCGCCCAGGCGCAGAATGCGGCAGCCGTCCTGCCCAAAGGCGCGTGGGCGATATGGGGCCACCTTGCACGCGACAGGGCAGGACCGTCCGTCGTCAGCGCCCTTCGGAATCGGGCCGATGGTGGACATACTCGATGACGCTGCCGTCGGGATGCCGGACGTTGAACGCCCGACCGGTGGGAACGTCGCGAATCGGCCAGAGGATCTCCGCTCCCTCGGCCAGGAACCTGGCGTAGTACGGCTCGGCATCGTCGACCAGGAGCGTGCCCGTCGTCTGCCGGAACGGGGCGAGGTCTTCGTCGGAGCCTTCGATGATCAGGAACGAGCCGACCATCGCGAGGTAGAGGCCGACCTGCGGAAACGGGAAGAAGGCATCGTGCTCGAGCCCCTGCAGCCGCTCGTAATACGCGATCGTAGTCGGGAGGGAGCCCGGCTGAACGAATACGCGGATCAGGGTCCGGGTCGGCTTGCCGCGCGTGTCGTTCACACGGCGATACATCGGGCTGCGATACAGGGAGCTGCGATGGAGATCCCCGGTCATGGTCCAGCCTTTCGCTGTCGAGAATGGCCGATGGTGCCGCATCGCGCCCCGGAGCGTCGCCCGGTCACCGGGCGGGTGACCGGGCGACGCGACGCTTCAGTGCCGCTTCAGGGTGTGCAGCGCCTCGAGGAACAGGTCGACATCCTCGCGGGTGTTGTAGAAGGCGAGCGAAGCGCGGATTGACCGGTCGACGCCGAAGCGGCGAAGCGCCGGCTGGGCGCAATGGTGGCCCGAGCGCACCGCGATCCCGTGCCGGTCGAGATGGTGGGCGACCGTCTCGTTCTCGAACCCCTCGATCACGAACGACATCACGCTCGCCTTCTCGCGCGCCGTCCCGATCAGGCGCAGGCCCTTCACCTCGGCGAGCCCCTCCTGGGCATAGTCCAGCAGATCGTGCTCGTAGGCCGCGATGCCCGGAAGCCCGACACCCTCCAGGTAGTCGAGGGCGGCACCGAGCCCCACGGCGCCGGCGATGTCCGGGGTACCGGCCTCGAACTTCTCCGGCGCGCCCTTGTAGACGGTTCGCGTGAAGGTGACGTCCTCGATCATGTGGCCGCCGCCCTGCCAGGGCGGCATCGCTTCCAGCAGGTGGCTCTTGCCGTAGAGCGCGCCGATGCCGGTCGGCCCGAACACCTTGTGGCCGGAGAAGACCAGGAAGTCGGCGTCGAGTGCCTGCACGTCGATCGGGATGTGCGGCGTCGATTGTGCGGCATCGACCAGCACCGGCACGCCGTAGGCATGGGCGAGCGCGATGATCTCCCGGATCGGGTTCACCGTGCCGAGGGCGTTGGCGACATGGGTCACCGAGACGATCTTGGTGCGGCCCGACAAGAGGGCGGCGTATTGCTCGAAGATGATCTCGCCGCGGTCGTTGACCGGGATCACCCGGAGCGTCGCCCCGGTGGCCTGCGCCAGCAATTGCCAGGGCACGATGTTGGCGTGGTGCTCGATCGTCGAGACGATGATCTCGTCGCCCGCGCCGATATGGGCGCGGCCATACGAGTTGGCGACGAGGTTGATGCCCTCTGTGGTGCCGCGCAGGAAGACGATGTCGTCCTTGCTCGGCGCGTTGAGGAAGCGGCGGGTCTTCTCGCGGCCGCCCTCGAACAGGTCGGTGGCCCGCGCCGCCAACGTGTGGGCCGCCCGGTGGATGTTCGAGTTGTGGCGGCCGTAGAACTCGGATGTCGCGTCGATGACGCTCTGCGGCTTGTGGGTGGTGGCGGCGTTGTCGAGCCAGACCAGCCGGTGGCCGTTGACGCTCTGGTGCAGGGCCGGGAAGTCCCGGCGCACGCGCTCGACGTCGAAGGGCGCCGCGACCGGGCTCGATCCGAGGGCGATCGCCCGCGGGGCCGGGCCGTCGTGACGTGCCGGCTCGACCCGTGGCCGGGCCGCGGCCTTGCCGCCGCGCGCCGGGGCGGGCGACGGGCTCAGGAAGTAATAATCGGACTCCGCCGAGGGCACGGACGGTGCCACGTTCCTGCCGGCCCGTGCCGGATCCGCCGGAAACAGCGCCGGTGCCGCCGCCTGCGCGAAGGCGGTGGCGCGCGGATGGTCGGCGGCGATCTGCCGAAACAGATCGGTGCCGCCGGGCAGGCCGGCGGCAACCTCGCTCAAGCTCGGCACCGCGTATTCCGGCAGGCTTCTGGGCCGCAGCGGATCGCTCAGCGGATGTACCGGCGCGATGGCGCCGAGATCGAGGACGTTGGCGCTCGCCGGGCCTGGGGTGGCGCCGAGCGGCCTGGCGGCCGACGGACCGCTCACGCCGGCCAGGCCGACCGGCGGCGCCCCGAAGGAGCGGGCGCCGAGGGCCGAGAAGCCGGGCTCCGCCCCCGAGGGGGTGGCCCCGGCCGGAGCCGGGGACGAGGGGAGGGCGTCGAGGGCCTGCGGGACCTGAGGTCCCGCCGGCAGCGTCGGCGCGACGGGGGCGCTCGCGGCCTGGCCCTGCCCGTAGATCTCGCGGGCGAGGCGCCCGACGAGATCCGCGTGGGCGAGCTCGGCCGGCGTCCCGGAGGGGAAGCCGACCTCAGGCGTAGTCATGGTAGTTGCCGAGCAGCACGTTATCGAGACGGGCGATCGCGTCCTCGACCAGCACCGCGGCCGAGAAGTAGCGGGTCACGAGGTGCGAGGCGATCGAGTGGTCGTTGGTGCCCATGTAGCGCACCGACAGGCCGGGCTCGATCTCGCCGGTCACGCCCGACTTGTGCAGGCCGACCACGCCCTGCTCGCCCTCGCCGACGCGCAGCAGCAGGATCGAGGTGGTCTGGGCCCCGGTCGCCGGGTCGATGTCGATCGGCAGCTTGTCGCTCGGCACCAGCGGCACGCCGCGCCAGGTGATGAACGGCGCGCCGAACAGGTGCACCACCACCGGCGGCACGCCGCGCCGGGTCGCCTCCCGGCCGAAGGCCGCGATGGCGCGGGGATGGGCGACGAAGAAGGCGGGCTTCTTCCACACCAGGGTCAGCAGCTCGTCGAGGTCGTCCGGGGTGGGGGGACCGCCGCGGGTCGGGATGCGCTGGCGCGGCGCGACCTCGTGGAGCAGGCCGAACTGCGAGTTGTTGAGCAGCTCCCACTCCTCGCGCTCCTTCACGGCATCGACCGTGAGGCGGATCTGCTCGCGCAGCTGGTCGATCTCGTTGGAGTAGAGGTCGGTGACGCGGGTATGGGTGTTGAGGATCGTCTGGATCGTCGAGAGATGATACTCGCGCGGATCGAGTTCGTAATCGACGAAGGTGGTCGGCAGGCGCGGCTCGCCGGCATGGACCGCCAGCAGTTCGATGCCCTGCTCGCCGTGGGAATTGGTGTGGCCCTTCAGCCGGTCGCGCTCCTCGCGGTGCTGGGCGATGCGCGCGGCGATGGCCTCGTCCTCGATCGCGGCGCGGTCGAGGGTGAGCAGGGTCACCGCCGAGAGCGCCTTGACGGCCGGGGCGGGGCCGGGCTCGCCGACGAGGTCGCCGTCGCCGAAATGGTCGCCGCGGGTCGCGAGCCCCTGGCGCAGGCGGCCCTTGTAGGGGCCCGACAGGGTCAGCTCGACGGTGCCGTCGGCGACCACGACGAGGCTGCGCCCGGTCGAGCCCTCCTCGGCGATGACCTCGCCGGCCTGATGGCGGCTCTCGGTGAACCTGCCCGCCAGAGCCGCCAGCTCGGCGTCTCCGAGGCGGCTGAACAGCGGCACGGCGCGCAGGGACCCGGCCTTGACCGCCCGGGTCTCGCCCTCGGCCGCGACATCGATGCGGCCGGCCTTCGCCAGCACGACGGCGCGGCGGTTGACCCGGTAGACGCCGCCCGCGACGTCGACGAAGGGCAGGAGCCGCAGAAGGAAGCGCGGCGTGTTGGCCGCGTTCTGGACCGAGGTGACGGTCGCGGTGGCGAGGTTGCGTGCGGCTGAGGCGCTGACGCTCAAACCCGGTCCGCTCATCGTATTTCGTCTCCGTGTTGCCGTAGGACCCGATCGCGGCCCGGCATTGCGCACAGAAAGACGCCGGCAATCATCGTCGTCCGCATGGAATGACAAGTCGTAGCAAGACATCGACGACCGACGATCTTGCCCGGCGCAGCATCTCGACAGGGGCGAGGGCGGCGGCCACTGGTGAATGCTGGGCCGCCCGCCGTCTCGCTGACCCAGCGATAGCGGCCGGCAGGCCCGAGGGTCAATAGAATGTTTTTTCCTTTATCGCTGCGCCGGGATGTTCCTGTTTTCATTGCGTCACCCAGCAGATGAGAACGGCCTCGACATAGCGGTTTTCGTAAAATGGATTTCTCCGCGGGTGCGATCGTGTCGTGCCCGCGCGATCGCCCGTCTCCGGTACGGCGGACGCGGCGCCCGTCAGATCCCGTCGCCGAAGAACTGGTCCATGGTCAGGGCCGGCTCCTCGTTGCGGGGGATGCGCGACACGACCCGGGCCGGTACGCCCGCCACGGTGGTGTGGGGCGGCACCTCGTGGAGCACCACCGCGGCGGCCGCGACCTTGGCGCCTTCCCCGACCCGGATGTTGCCGAGCACCTTGGCGCCGACGCTGAGCAGCACGCCGCGCTCGATCTTCGGGTGACGGTCGCCGCTCTCCTTGCCGTTGCCGCCGAGCGTCACCGATTGGAGGATCGACACGTCGTCGGCGATCACCGTGGTCTCGCCGATGACGACCCCGGTGGCGTGGTCGATGAACACCCCCGAGCCGATCCGCGCTGCCGGATGGATGTCGCAGCCGAACACCTCCGAGATCCGGCTCTGGACGTGGAGGGCGAGCGTCATCCGGCCCTGGTGCCAGAGCCAGTGGGCGACGCGGTAGCCTTCGAGGGCGGCCAGCCCCTTGTAGAACAGGAACGGGTCGAGGAAGCGGCGGCAGGTCGGGTCGCGCTCGCGGATCGCGATCAGGTCGCGCACCGCGTGGGCGCCGGTTTGCGGATCGGCCTCGAAGGCGGCGAGGCAGAGGTCGCGCATCGCCAGCCGGGCGAGGTCGCCGTCGCCGAGCCGGTGGGCGAGGCGGTAGGCGAAGGCCTGGGCGAGACCCCGCTGGTCGAGGATCGTCGCCTGGATGATCCCGGCATAGAGCGGCTCCTCGATCAGGGCCGCCTCCGCCTCGGCGCGCAGCTCGGCCCAGACCTCGGCCTCCGCACGGCTGTGGCTCGTCGCGCGCAAGGGCGGGGGACGCAACGCGGAGGCGCTCGCCCGCAGGGCGGGCGGCAGGACCTGATCCATACCGGGCTATCTCCGTGACGGGGGCGTTATACCGACGGTCGCTGGAAACGACCGTTGGTTCCGTTCTCGAATTTTCGTCAAGCCTTTGGCTTGGCATAGACAATTCGAGATGGGTCAATGGACCGGTGCGTCAGCACCTTGGGCCATTGGTATGACTGCACGCGCCGGAAGATATCCGGCAGGTAGCGATGCAGGATCTCGTGGCCGTCGAACGCCACGTCGATGGTCGGGGTGCGGCCGTCCTGGCCGTGGATGCCGACGACCCGGCCCTTGGCGTTGCGCCAGATCCCGAGTGCATCCGCGACATCGAGCCGTTCGAACATCACCTCGTCGCCGCGGGTCATCGTCGCTGAAGCCATGGCGTGATCCTCCGATGGGGTCCGCGACGATGTCGGCCGCGCGCCGCTGACCACCGGGTGGGAAGAACGTCCCTCGATTCCGGTCATGCCGGAGAAGGCTGTGATCGCGAACGGTGCCGACACGAGCATATTCTTCGCTAAACCGTTGATTTATAATGATAATCAACGAAACGACCGCGTTCGGCAAGCCGTGCTCCGTACTTTCCCTTCGTCCCGTCGCGGCGGTCTGCGCCGGGGTGGCGGCCTGTGGGGACACATCCTCGGACTCGCGGTCGTGCCGGCCGACATCCGGGATCGCGACGGGCTGCCGGCCTTCGAGGCGAGCCGGAGCACTCGCCGAGCCTGCGCCCGGCGACCTTCGATGCGTGTTCCGGGCGAAAAGCTGCAAAGAGCGGTACCCTCCGCACGGCATGCGCTGCGGGGGCGTGCCGACGGAGCCGGGTCGGGAGGGGGTCGTCGTGCTCGAGCGGTGCCGGGTGGCCGAGTCCATCTCGGGCTGGTTCGGCCCCTTTGACGGCACGCTGCGCGGGCGGGCCGGTCGCCTCGCCTTCGTTGCCGGCCTGATGGCCCTCTCCGCTCTCGCCAATCCAGACTGAGACAAGCCGCTCGACCATGCCCCCGGATCCTCGACGACCTCTTCCGACCGGGCGCCTCGTCGCCCTCGACCACCTGCGCGGCTTCGTCGTCGGCCTCGTCGTCCTGCATCACGCAGTGCTGGCCTACTGCACCTTCGGACACGTCGACCGGGTCCACTACGCCCTGTCGACCGCGCCGATCGTCGATCCGCAGCGGTGGATCGGCTTCGATCTGGTCGTCCTGATCGACGACGGCTTCTTCATGCCGTTGCTGTTCGGGCTCTCGGGCCTGTTCGTCCGCGACGGGCTCGTGCGCAAGGGCGCCCGGTCATACTGGCGGGCGCGGCTGGTCCGCCTGTTCCTCCCCTTCTGCGCCGCCGAACTGACGATCGTTCCGCTGGCCTACTACCCGTCCTTCCTCCAGGCCGGCTTTGCGCCGGGCTTCCCGGCCTTCTGGCTCGCCACGGTCACGACCGGGCCGTGGCCGAGCGGGCCGCCCTGGTTCATCGGCGTCCTGCTGCTGTTCGATGCCGCCGCCATCCTCGGCTTCGTGCTGGCACCGCGCTGGTGGAAGAGCCCGCCCCTGAAAACGCCTCGCCCGGTCCGAGATTTCGCGATCCTCGCCACCGTCACGATCCTCGCCTTCCTGCCGCTCCTCCTCGCCATTGGTCCGAACCGCTGGTTCGCGATCGGGCCGTTCGCCGTCCAGGGCAGCCGCATCGGCCTCTACGCGGCGTATTTCGCCGCCGGGCTCCGGTTGGGCGCGGGCGGCGGGCCGGCAGTCGCCGGGTTCGGGCGGGCGCTCGCCCGCCGCTGCGGGCTCTGGGTCGCGCTGGCGGTAGGGGCGGGCGCGGCCTTCGTCGCGGCGGCCCGCTTCGGTACGGCCTTCCACTTGCCGGCCCGGTCCGCCCTCGCCGTCACGGGCATCGCGCAGGCGGTCTTCTGCGCCGCCGCCTGCTTCGCGCTGCCGGCCGTGTTCCTGCGCCTCGCGGGAGGCCGGCGCCCCGCCTGGGACAGCCTCGCGGCCAACGGCTTCGCGATCTACCTGCTGCACTATCCCGTCGTGACCTGGACGCAGTTCGGGTTGCTCGCATGGAAGGCCGGGGCCGTGGCGAAGGGCCTGACGGTGTTCGCCGTCGCGCTCGGCGTGACTTGGGCCGGGGCCGCGCTGCTGCGGCGGATTCCGGTGACGGGACGGGGGCCTTGAGGGATCTTCGGAACGCAACCGGCTTGCCGCCGGCGGAAATCCCGGTAGATTCCGCGGCGGGTCGGCAGTCACCCAGGCGTCACCGCCCCGAGAGGGGAGCTAAACCTGTCCATTCTCCTACGGACCGGGCTCGTTCCCGTGCCGCGTCGAAAGCCGGTGACCCTCGACACCTGATTCAAGGTCGGCACCCGGAGAATGATCGTGCCGAGAGACTTGATCCCCTTCGCGATGCGCGACGTGTCGGCGCTCGCCCAATCCCTGCGCGCCCAATGGGCGGCGCGGACGACCCCGCCGGGCCCCGTGCCGAGCCATGTCGAGATGCTGAACATGCTGGCCCGGGCCGCCGGCCACCGCAACTTCCAGCAATTGCGCGCCTTGAGAGATCGACTCCCGCCGGAGGAGCGACCCGCCCCCGTCGAGGCCGATTCCGCGTCCGTGCTGCGTGCCGCCCGCTACTTCGATTCTCAAGGAATGCTCTGCCGCTGGCCCGCCCAGCGGTCGATCCAGGATCTCTGCCTCTGGGCGCTCTGGGCGAAGATCCCGGCCGGCCGCAGCTTCGACGAGCGCGGGATCAGCGCCCTGCTCGTCACGCTGCACCTCTTCGGCGATCCCGCCATCCTCCGGCGGACGATGTGCCATACCGGGTTGATGACGCGGAGCAGCGATGGACGGGATTACCGCCGCATCGAGCGCCCGCCGTCGCCGGACGGGGCGGCGCTGATCCGCCACCTTCACCGCAGCGGGCACTGACCCGCCCTGCCGCGACGAGGCCTGCGCCCGGCCCCGTCGCTGCCGGATGGATCGAGGCCGGGCCTGTCAGCCCCGCACCGGCGAGACCGCGGAGGGCACCGTCCGGGTGGTCTCCGCCGGTTCCCGTGCCGCGACCCAGCGCAGGCACAGGGCCGCCACGAGCATCGGCAAAGCCAGGGCCACGCAGTACTCCGCCCGCTCCCAGCCCGCCGCCATCAGCATGCCGGCGAGGCCTGGGCCGGTGACGGCGCCGAGGCGGCCGACGCTCATGGCGAGCCCGGTGCCGGTGGTGCGCACCGGGGCGGGGAAGATCGGCGGCACCACCGCATACATCGCGTTGATCGAGCCGTAGAGGCAGAAGCCGATGAGGAGGGTGGCGGCGAGCAGAGCCGCGGGCGTCGCCGGGACGTGGCCGAAGACCGTGGCGGCGAGGAACAGGCCGGCCATGAAGGCGGCGGCGAGGCGCCGCGTCCCGGCCTTCCGGGCGACGAACCCGAACAGCAGGCAGCCGGCGGCGCCGCCGAGATTCATCAGCATCGCCCCCGAGATGCCGCCGCTGACGCTCAATCCCAGCTCGGTCAGCACCTTCGGGGTCCAGCTCAGGAAGAAGTAGCAGGTGGTCATCACGCAGAAATACGCCGCGCAGGCCGCGAGCGTCCGGCTGCGATAGGGCGGGCGCGCGATGGCCGCGAGGCTGGCACCGGTCTCGACCTCGGCACGCGAGGGGACCGGCAGGGCGGCGAGGCCTGGGCGCCCGAGGCGCGCCAGCACCCGGTTGACCTTCGCCAGCGCCCCGGCCGGGCGCCGGGCGATGAGGTAGTCGAGGGATTCCGGCAGGAAGGCGAGCACCGCCGGCACCAGGGCCAGCGCCACGAGGCCGCCGAAGACGTAGACCGCGCGCCAGCCATGCGCCGCGATCAGGTAGACCGAGAATGCGCCCCCGAGGGTCGCGCCGAGGGGATAGCCGAGCGACATCAGCGAGATCGACAGGTTGCGCCAGCGGTCGGTTGCGTATTCGGCGACCACGATGTTGACGGTGGCGAGCCCCCCGCCGATGCCGAGCCCGGTGAACAGCCGCATCAGGGCGAGCTCGGTCAGCGTGCGGGTCGCGGCCGCCGCCAGCATGCCCAGACACAGGATGGCGAGGCAGAGAAGCACGGTGGTGCGCCGGCCGAGCCGGTCGCTCAAGGGTGCGATCAGCAGGGCGCCGAGCCCCATCCCGGCGAGCCCGGCGCTGAACAGCAGGCCGAGATCGGTGGGTTTGAGGGAAAAATCCTTGGCGATCGAGGCGGCGGTGAAGGCGACGACCAGCACGTCGAACCCGTCCAGCGCGCAGATCAGCACGCAGACCGCCACGGCGGCGACCTGGAACGGGGTCATGGCGCCCTGGCGGATGGCGGCGCGGGGGTCGGATGGTTCCTGTGCGATGGCCACGGTTGTCCTCCCAAGGATTTCGATTGTCGTTTTCTGATGATGCTCGGGGGTGATGACACCCTCCGCGTCATTCCGGGGCCGCGACAGCGGAGCCCGGAATCCAGACGCTCGGTTGGTCAAGAACGAAGCGGGACGCCGGCCGCTCTTTCCTGGACCATCCGCGGTTCTGGATTCCGGGCTCCGCTTTCGCGGCCCCGGAATGACGTTTGGAGGATGATGGGACGCGTCCTCGGCTAGACTTCCGGTGCCGAGGAAAATCCCCCTCACCCCGCCCGATCCGCCGTATCGATGGTGATCCCGCCTCCCACCACCCGCGACACGCAGGTGCAGAGCTGGGCGTTCGTCGCCTTCTGGGCGTCGCTGAAGAACACGTCGCGGTGATCGACGGTGCCGTCGACGCCCAGGATCTTCACCGTGCACAACCCGCATTCGCCGCGCCGGCAATCGTGGATCATGCCGACGCCCGCCGCCTCCAGCGCCTCCAGCATGGTCTGGTGGCGCGGGACGACGATCTCCCGCGACAGGCGCGGGATGCGAACCGTGAACGCCTCGGCGGCGTGGCGGCCGCCGGTGCCGAAGGTCTCGAACCGCAGGCCTTGCGCCGGGCGGCCCGATTCCGCCCAGGCCCGGCGGGCCGCCTCCATCATCCCGAGGGGGCCGCAGAGATAGGCCTCGCCCCCGGGCGGCAGATCCGCGATCGCCGCCGCGAGGTCGATCCGGCCGCCCTCGTCGTCGGTGACGGTCTGGAGCCGGTCGCCGATCCGCGCCCGTAATTCCTCGGCAAGCGCCAGGTCCTGCCGGGTCCGCGCCGCATAGAGCAGGCGGAACGGGGCGCCCGTCCGGTGCAGGGCGAGCGCCATGGCGTGCAACGGCGTGATGCCGATGCCGCCGGCGACGAGCAGGTAGCCGGGCCGTCCGGGGCTGAGGCCGAAATGGTTGCGCGGACCGGAGATGCTCAAGCGGGCGCCGGGCTCCAGCCCGTGCATGTAGGTCGAGCCGCCGCGGCTGTCGGGCAGCCGCTTCACGGCGATGCGGTAGAGCCCGTCGGCGCCGGAATCGATGAGCGAGTAGGAGCGGGTATCCGGCCGCTCGCCGATCATCACCGCTACCCCGAGATGGCTGCCGGGCGGGGCCGGGGCGACCGGGCCCGCGGGTTCGATCTCGAGCAGGCGGATGTCGGGCGTCAGCGCCCGGGTGGCGCGCAGGCGCGCCGGCTGCCAGTCGGTCGCGGCCATGGCGGTCATTCCGCCGCGATGCCGACGGACGGGGCGGCTTTCGCCGGGTCGCGGCCCTCCTTCGCCATCATGCCGTCGATCAGCCGGTGGGCCCAGAGGGCGCCGGCATCGATGTTGAGGTTGTAGAAGGGCTGGCGCGGCTGGCGGTCGATCGCCCGTTGCTGGGCCTCCAGCACGTCGTGATCCTGGTCGTAGACACCCTTGCCGTCGTTGACGTGGGCGCGGTTGAGCGCCTTCGTCAGCTCCTCGTCGTCGGTGCGCCAGCTGCGCACGAAGTTCCAGAAATAGTGGCAGCTCGTGGCGGTCTCCGGCGTGATCGCCGCCAGGAAGAAGCCGTTGACGCCCTGGCTCCGGTCGCCCTGGCGGGCGCCGGTGCCGGCGAGCGCCACCCCGACATCGCCCGCCACCACCGTCGGCGCCTCGAACCGGATGATCTGCCAGCGGTCGACATGGCCGGGCTTGCCGAGATTGCGCGCCCAGAACGGCGGCGGCTCGATGTTCTCCATCCAGCGCTCGACCGTGACGCAGGTGTCGGTATGCGTCACCTCGAACGGGCTGCGGGTGATCGCCTCGTCGCCGATGCTGCCGGCATGGACGTAGGTCTCGTGGGTCAGGTCCATCAGGTTGTCGATGACCAGCCGGTAATTGCACTTCAGGCCGTAGAAGGTGCCGCCCTCGCCGACCCAGGGCGCATCGCTGTTCCAGTGGAAGTCCGGCACGAGGTCGGGATCGGCGAGGGCCGGGTCGCCCATCCACAGCCAGACCAGGCGGTAGCGCTCGACCGCCGGGAAGGCGCGCACGCAAGCGGACGGGTTGATCGTCTCCTGCGCCGGCATGAAGGTGCAGCGGCCCGACGCATCGAAGACCAGGCCGTGATAGCCGCACATCACCTGGTCGCCCTTGAGGTGGCCGAGCGACAAGGGCAGCAGCCGGTGCCAGCAGGCATCCTCGAGCGCCGCGACGGCGCCGTCGGTGCGGCGGTAGAGCACCACGTCCTTGTCGCAGATCCGGCGCGGGGTGAGCGCGCGGCCGATCTCGTGGTCCCAGGCGGCGGCATACCAGGCGTTCAGCGGGAAGCCCTTGGGATCCGTCATCGTTCTCTCCCTCGTCGTGTCGGCCTCGCGGGTCTTCTCGCCGCGCTGGAGGTCCGGTCGTGCGGCAGCCGGCTTGGTCGTATCTTGGCCGTATCGGGTCGCCGGGCGGCTCACCCGGACGGCTCCGTCGGCAGGCCGGCCGATATTGCGCCGCACACAAGTTTCGCGTGCCGGATCAGCAGTTTGGAACTGGTCCGGTTCGATGCTCGGACGCTACCTGCCCCGATGGGGCCCGGCCATGGACGGGCGTCGGAATTTCTTGGACGGATCTGGCGCCGGGCGTTAGCGTCAAGGGCACGTCCGGGTGAAGAAAGGACGCGGATTTTCTTCTCTCTCCGCGGGCGGCCACCGCATTCGTGCAACTCGGTCTGATCGTCCTCTCCATAAGAAAGTAGCGCGCCTCCCCTCCCCCTTGTGGGGAGGGGGCAAGGGGGTGGGGGTGGTGCCGGAGAAGCCTCGCGCTTGACGCGGCACCACCCCCACCCCTGACCCCTCCCCACAAGGGGGAGGGGAAAGCGCCCGATCTTGCAAAGGGTTGCGTGTCAGAAGCGCTGTGTGAATCCGTAAGCCGCCGGCGGGGAGAGGGGGTACCTGCGCCCTTTCTTCACCGGCACGGCTCTGCCACGGGCGGGAGGAGACGGCGATGCAGATGCAGCGCGAGCGGCCGATCCCGGTCTTTCGCCTCTACGGCGAGACCGCCGAGGCGACGGTGCCGAGCTTCGTCCATGCCGAGCGGATCGGCACCAGCGCGGCCCTGCACGATTGGGAGATCGCGCCCCACCGCCACGGCGCGCTGACGCAGGGGCTCGTGGTCACGCGCGGCCACGGGGCCCTGTCGCTCGACGCGCACCGCGAAGAGTTCTCCGCGCCCTGGCTGGTCTGGGTGCCGTCCGGGGTGGTCCATGCCTTCTCGTTCCGGCCCGGCACCGACGGCGTGGTCCTGTCGCTCGCCGACGACTTCCTCGCCGCCGTGCTCGATCCCGACCCGGACGCCGCGCGCCTGCGCGCCACCGCCGAGGCGGCGTTCAGCGGCCGGGCCGGCTCGCCGGAGGAGATCGACCTCGATCTGGCGTTCCTCGTCGAGGCCCTGATGCGGGAGGCCTCCGGTGCCCTGCCGGGGCGGCGAGCGCGGTGGCGGCCCTCACCAAGCTCCTGGTCGTCGGCGTGCTGCGCACCCGCGCCGCGCGCTCGATCACCGAGCCGGCGGCGCTGGCGCGGGCCGACCTGCACCGCCGCTTCCGCCGCCTGGTCGAGGCGCATTTGCGCGAGGGCTGGCCGGTCGCCCGCTTCGCCGCCTCGCTCGGCGTCAGCCCGGACCGGCTGCACGCCGCCTGCACCGAAGCGGTGCGGCGCTCGCCGCAGGGCATCCTGCACGACCGGCTGATGCTCGAGGCCAAGCGCAGCCTGATCTACACCACGCTGCCGGTCTCGAAGATCGCCTTCGATCTCGGCTTCAATGATCCGGCGTATTTCTCGCGGTTCTTCGCGGCACGCGCCGGCCTGAGCCCGGCGGCGTTCCGGCGGACCAATCGGGGAGGGGAGACCTGACAGACGGATCGTCAAGCGGGCGCAAAAGGCGTCGCCGCGAGATCCGAACACAGTGTCAGAATAAGGAAAGTGGCTCCCCGAGTAGGACTCGAACCTACGACAAGGCGATTAACAGTCGCCTGCTCTACCAACTGAGCTATCGGGGAACGTTTCTCGCCGGCGCCCTTGGTGGCCGCCGACGAGGGCTTCTTAGCCAGTTCATTTCGGGAGCGCAACCCCGCTCGTCACGCTCCAGGCGGACTTGCGTCGGCAGGCCGACGCAAAACCGCTTAAGTCCTTGTTTTGTCGCAGATTTTTCGCGCCGAACCGGTAACCACCTCGGCGAAATCTGGTTAGCGCGGCGGGCAGGCCGGGCCGAACGGACCGACCGTCAGGTCGCCCTGGCGGGGGTCGTTGAGCACGAACGGCTCGGTGCCGCCCTGGCCGAATCCCATCAGGCCGAGATCGTAGTAGCAGCGGTCGATGATCGCCGTGAACGTGTAGCTGTCCTGCGCCACCGGCGGCCCGACCGGGACGAGGCGTCCGCGCGGGCCGCGCCCGGCGCAATAGGCCGCGATATCGACCCGGCCCGGCGCCGTCATGCCGATCGAGCGGGAGGAATGGGGCGGGATGCCGACGCTCGGCCCGCCGTTGCGGCTGGCAACCGCGAAGTAAGGCGAGCGGTTGATGACGCGCCGGACGCAGCCGGCCTCCGCCGCGCTGATGCCGGCGACGAGCAACGCCGCCGCCGCCGACCACCGATAGAGCCGCTTCACGCACGGCCGCATGGCATACCCCCCTCCCGACGCGCGAGAATCCCAACGCGCAAGAACCCCAACGCGCAAGAACGCGTGACACCCGCAACCTAACGCTTCGTGGCGCAACGGCCAGGCTTGGCGTTGCACGCCCCCTGTGCGCGGGAACGAAACGGCAGAGCTTGGCGTTGAGTTCCGGTCTTCGTGTGAGGCGGCATCCCGGTGCCGCGCCGCACCCGCCTGGACCCATCGCCCGGAGCCCCGATGCGCATCCGTACCCTGCTGCTGGCCCTGTTCCTGCTCACCGGCCTCGGCGGCCTCGCCGGCGCCTCGCCGCTGATGCCGAGCGCCGCGGTCACCACCGCCCTCGACCAGCCCTCCACGGTCGAGACCGTGCGCTGGCGCCGACACCGCCATTGGCACCGCCGCCACTGGCATCGCCGCCATTGGCACCACCGCCGCCACTATCGCCGCCACTGGCATCACCGGCGCCACTGGCACCATCGCCGCCATTACGGGCGCCACCATGTCCGGCGCCACCGGCACACCATCCGCCGCCTGCATTTCAGCCGCCCGGCCGCCGCCCGCCCGGCGCGCTGGATCGAGCCGCGCTAACCGGGACATAGAACCTTGACCGAGCGGCCGCCCGAACCCGGACCCGATGGACGCAACCGCGACTGGCTCGACCTTGGGGGCGCGGTCGGGCCGGCCGCTCGGTCGGGGGCGGAACCCGCGGGCACGAAGCCCGCGGGAGCGCATCCCGGACACAGGCCGGAGGGCCGGTTCGCGGGATTCTCCCGTGCCGCCGCCGGACTCGGCGCCCGGATCGGCCCGGCCGCCCGGTCGGGATTCATCCGGATGCGGACGGGCGCCGGCCGCCTCGCCGATCACCCCGCCACGCGCCGCGCCGCGTCCGCGACAGCGGCGGCCTGGCGGCCTGTCGCGGACGTCGCCCGGCGCGTGCCCTGGCTCAAGGCGACCGCAGCCACCGCCGCGCTCGTGGCCGGTCTCGTCCTCGCCTACACGATCTACGCGCTGTCGACCCTGCCGGTGAATGGCGGCCTCACGGTCGAGCCGACGGCCTCAGCCCTCGTGGTGCGGGCCGCCGACGGGCAGGCCTTCGCCACCCGCGGCGTCATCAAGGGGGCGAAGCTCTCGGCGAAAGAGGTGCCGCCGGTCCTCGCCAAGGCGATCGTCGCGATCGAGGATCGCCGCTTCTACGAGCATCACGGCATCGACCTGCGCGGGCTCGTCCGCGCGGCCTTCCGCAACGCCGCCGCCGGCGGCACCCGGGAGGGCGGCTCGACCCTGACCCAGCAGCTCGTCCGCATGAGCTACCTGTCCCAGGACCGCACCCTGAAGCGGAAGGTGCAGGAGGCGGTGCTGGCGCTGTGGCTCGAATCGCAGCTGCCGAAGGACGAGATCCTCACCCGCTACCTCAACGCCGCCTATTTCGGTGCCGGCGTCTACGGCGCCGACGCGGCCTCGCAGCGCTATTTCGGCAAGCCGGCCAAGGACCTGACCTTGAGCGAGGCGGCCATGCTGGCGGGCCTGGTGCGCGCACCCTCGCAGCTCGCCCCCCACCGCAACCTCGACGGGGCCCGGGGCCGCGCCGCCCAGGTGCTCGAGGCCATGGTGGAGACCGGCGCGGTCACGAAACAGGAGGCCGACGCGGCCAAGCGCGCCCCCGCCACCGTCCGGGTGCCGACGGAGACGCCGGTCGGCACCAACTACTTCGTCGACGGCGTCGCCGACTCGGTGCGCGGGCTGATCGGCACCGGACCGGCCGACGCGACGGTCCGCACCACCCTCGACCTGACGCTCCAGAACATCGCCGAGAGCGTGATCGCCCGCCGCCTCGACCAGGACGGCGAGCGCCGCAAGGTCTCGCAAGGCGCCCTGGTGGCGATGTCGACCGACGGGGCGATCCTGGCGATGGTCGGCGGGCGCGACTATGCCGACAGCCAGTTCAACCGCGTCACCCAGGCCAAGCGCCAGCCCGGCTCGCTGTTCAAGCTGTTCGTCTACCTGACCGCGATGCGCCAGGGCTATCGGCCGGATTCGACGATGATGGACCGGCCGACCCAGATCGGCGAGTGGGAGCCGGAGAATTACGGCGGGCGCTACCGCGGCGCGGTCAGCTTGCGCACCGCCTTCGCCCACTCGATCAACACCGTGGCGGTGCAGCTCGCCGAGGCGGTGGGGATGCCGGCGGTGATCGAGACGGCCCGCGGCCTCGGCGTGACCTCCGACCTGCCGAACCTCCCGAGCCTCGCCCTCGGCTCGGCCGAGACCACGCTTCTCGAGATGACCCGCGCCTACGCGGCGGTGGCGGCCGGCGCCGAGACCATCGAGCCCTACAGCGTGCGCCAGATCCTCGCCCGCGACCAGACGCTCTATACGCGGCCGCAAACTCCCCCGACGCCCGCCCGCGATCAGGCGGCGCGCACCGCGATGCTCGATCTCCTGAGCGCCGTGGTCCGGGAGGGCACCGGCAAGAACGCCCGCGTCTCGATTCCTTCCGGGGGCAAGACCGGCACCACCCAGGACAGCCGCGACGCCTGGTTCGTGGGCTTTGCCGGCGACCTCGTGGTCGGGGTCTGGCTCGGCAACGACGACAACGCGCCGATGGCCGGCGTCACCGGCGGCGACATGCCGGCCCTGATCTGGCGCGATTTCGTCACCCAGGCGCTGGCGGCCCGGGCCAAGGCCGGCAAGGTCGAGGCCGGCAGGCCGGAGGCACGCGCCACCCCGGCGCCGCGGCCGGAGACGGCGAGCATCGCCGAGCCGGATGCGGATCCGCGGGCGCTCACCGATCGCGACCCGACCGGCCGCGCGGTGCTGCGGGGCAGCCCGGCGGTGGTCGATACCGGCACCCTCGATTTCGACGGGCGCACCGTGCGGCTCGCCGGAGTCGACGGCCTGTCCGGCCGCAACGCCCGCGAGCTCGGCCGCTACCTGCGCCGGCGCGACGTCGCCTGCGCGCCGGCGGGGGAGGGCGGCGCCTATCGCTGCTCCCTCGACGGGCAGGATCTGTCCGAGCTGATCCTGTTCAACGGCGGCGGCCGCGCCAGCGCCGACGCCACGCCGGACCTGCTCGCCGCCGAGGAGCAGGCGCGCTCCAACCGGATCGGGATCTGGCGGCGGTGATCATTGGCCCTTCAGGCAGGGTGCCAGCGCCGCCTTGAGCCGGTCGGCATCGGCCGCGCCGATCGGCACCGTGACCATCACCGGGTCGTCACCCTTGCGCGGGCTGTCCTGGCGCCAGCGCAAAGTTCCGGGTCCGGCACCGACGGCCACGGCGACCGCCCTGACCCGCGTCAGCTCGGCCGCCTCGCCGCGCAAGGCGGCAGCCGTGCCGAGGGAGAAGGACGTGCCGTCAAACGCGATGGAGCCATTTGCTGACAGGCGCACGCTCTGCACCACCGTGATCTCGGTCAGCGGCTTGCGGGTGCCCTCCGGTCCCTCGAAGGCGCCGAAATCGAAGCGTTTCTCCAGGGCCTCGAAATTCGGGATGTCGAAGCCGATCCTCAGGCTCCCGGTCTCGTTGCGCGACCGCGACGGGGTGCATCCGAACGTCATCGCGATCACACGGCTCTCGGGGCCGATCGCCGCCGTGCCGGGCAGCTTCACCTCGGTGGCGAGCGCGGCGCCGCTCCAGGCCAGGCAAGTCGCCAGCAGGGCAGATCTCAGCATCGTCGTCACCGGTCGCTCGGGAGGGAAACAGGGCCGTCGTAGCTGATTCGATGCGGGGAGGGCTGGCGGATTTGCCTGTCGGGCCGTTGGAAGCGCTGCGTGTCCCTGACACTTTTTGCGAAGATCGCGTCGTTCGGTGCCGGATTCTGGTGGTGCGGGTCGTACGTGAACCTCGACGGGTCGTCTGTCCGGGCTTTGCCGATGGCCTCGTACGGGTCAGACTACGCAAGGTCTTCAGTCGACATGCGACGTTGTAGGCTGCGCCCGTCCGGTCCTCGCGGTGGGCCACACGCAGCGACACCACGCCCCCGGATACGATATCGTTCGACGGTTGCGACACCCTCCTCAACGATTGCCGGCGATCGTTCGTTTTCGTAAATATGTCGCATGACGGCCCTGAACTACCACCACCTGCGCCTGTTCCATTGCATCGCGCATGAGGGCGGCCTGACCCGGGCCGCGGACGTCCTCAACCTGTCGCAATCCGCCCTGTCGGTGCAGCTGCAGAAGCTGGAACAGCAACTCGGGCACGACCTGTTCGAGCGCCGCGGCAAGAAGCTCGTCCTCACCGAGGCGGGACGCATCGCGCTCGACTATGCCGACACCGTCTTCGAGACCGGCAACGAACTGCTCAAGGTGTTGCAGGGGCGGCCCCGCGCCGCCCAGCAGGTGCTGCGCGTCGGAGCCCTGACGACGCTCTCACGCAACTTTCAGCTCGAGTTCCTGCGCCCGGTGATCGGGCGCCCGGACGTCGAGCTGGTGGTGCGCTCGGGGACGATGCGCGAATTGCTGGCGCAGCTCGAGATGCATGGCCTCGACGTGGTGCTGGCCACCACGGCGGTGCGCCGGGACGCGGGCACAGACCTCCACAGCCACCTCATCGCCGAGCAGCCCGTGAGCCTGGTCGGCCGGTCCGGGTCGGTGGCGGAGCCCCTGCGCTTCCCCGATGTCCTTCGGACCGTGCCGGTCACGCTGCCGAGCCTCGACAGCGAGATCCGCGTCGCCCTCGACCGCGTGCTGTCGCTCGCGGGCATCCACCCGATCATCCAGGCCGAGGTCGACGACATGGCCATGCTCCGCCTGCTCGCCCGCGAGGGCGAGGGCGTCGCCGTGGTTCCCCCGATCGTCGTGCAGGACGAGCTTCACACGGGCCTGCTGGTCGAGCATTGCCGCATCCCGGACGTGACCGAGCGCTTCTACGCCATCGTTCAGACCCGACGCTTCCCCAACCCGGTGCTGCAGGAGCTGATCGCCGCGAGCGTGACGCCACCCATCGCCTCGGCGACCGGGTGATCCATTTCGCGCATCGAGCGCGAGGCGCGCCGCCCGGACCCGGTGCCGGATCGACACCGGGCCCGCGACGGCGCTCAGACGGCGGCCTTCAGGTCCACGTCCGGGGCGGCGCCGGCCGGCGCCGTCGTGCCGACCCACCGCAGGTCGCCCGCGTAGCGCCACGCGATCCGGCCGCTCTCGTCCAGGGCGAACAGGTGCAGCCAGCGGTTGTCGAACAGGGCGCGCACCCCGGCGTGACGCCGCAGCACCTCCGTGATCGCCTCGCGCGGCGCCTCGAGGCAGACCGACAGCCGCAGGGGCTCGTGGGCGTAGGCCTCGCCGTCATGCACCGATTGCCGGGGCAGGCCGGCCCGCAGCGCTCCGCCATTGCCCTCCAGCACCCCGATGCCGCCCGTCACGTTGTGCAGGAGCTTGTTGCCGCTGCCGAACAGCGCGGGCGCGACGGTCGAGCCGTAATATTGCAGGCTGATCCAGCTCGCCACGACGACCGGGGCGGTCAGGATCAGCTCCAGCACGCCGAACCCATCGTCCTGCCGCCAGTCGTAATCGTGCAGGAAGGCGCGCCCGTCGAGCGCCCGGCCCGCCGTGCGGTGGCGCGGCGCGGCGATGAAGGCGCTGCACCCGGCCAGCCCCCATTCGGGGCGGGTCTCGGCCCAGTCGCGGCTGCGGCGCGCGAGGCTGTCGCCGTCCCGCGCCCCCGGCAGGCGGAGCGCCCGTTCCCCGCGGGCCAGGGCGCCGGCGGCCGCGAGCCAGCCCCGGATCCGCTCCAGGTCCCGCGGGCGCGCCGCCTCCGGGAGATCGTCCGCGTAGAGCGTGACCGCGTCCGTCGTGGTGTCGTGGAGGGCGGCGAGGAACACCGTGTCCGGCGGGACCGCGATGCCTCGCTCCCCGAGGCCGGCCCTCACCTGCGGGTCGTTGAGCAGTTGCGCCAGCAGGCGCGCGTTCACCTCGCCCGAATAGCCGCCGCAGGCGCCGCAATGCAGCGCGCTGGCGTGAGGGTTGTTGACCACGTTCGCCCCGTGCCCGGCCAGCAGCACGACCGGGGCGAACCCTTCCGTCAGCGACATCGCGCGCAGGATGCGCGCGGCGAGCGCGACCCGCGAGGCGGGATCGAGCCCCGGATCGAGGCGCGGGGCGGGGTCGTTCGCCGCCGCCGCTCGACCGAGGCCGAGCGAGGCGCCGACGAGCTTGCCGAGATAGAGGGGGCCCGCCGCCTCCACGAAGGCGAAGGACGAGACCGCGGCCTGCCGGAAGCGGCCCCAGGCCCGGCCCGCGCGCGCCGCGACCCGGGCGGACCGATCCTCGACCGCGGCCTCGTGGCCGCCCGCGCAGGTCTGCAGCGCCGGCTCGAGGAGGACGGGCAGGCGACGCTCCGCGACGTCGGAGGCGAAGCGCCGATGCGACAGGGGCAGGCCGAAGAAGCCCGCGAAGCCGAGGGTGCGGATGCCGGGATCGAGGGATTCGAGGGCGCGGCGGAAGACCTCCGACCGCACGTCGATGCAGAAGGCGGCCTGCAGCACCGGGCGGCCGGTCCGGCCCTGCGGCGCGGTCGCGGCGAGCGTCGCGGCGAGGGCGCGCTGGCTCGCGCGCTCCACGGCCTCCTGCAGGATGGCGTCGACGACGAGGTCGGGCGTCGCTTGCGCGGGCGCGGCGTGGGCGGCCGCGCAGGCCGCCCAGCGCTCCGCGACCGCCTCTCCGTAGCGGGCGAGCAGGGCCTCGTCGAAGATCACCCGGATGGCGAGGAGGTCCCGCAGCGTCCCGTCGGTGGTTCCGGACAGCTCCGCCTGCCACAGCCGGTAGCGGGCGACCTGGGCCCAGCCGCCGAGGGACAGCAGCACCTGGTGGAAGTAGCTCTCCAGGGCCTCCGCGCCGAGGCCGAGCCGCGCGACCGCGCGGGCCAGGGCCGGCAGCGTCCCGTCCGGCACCTCCGACACGTGCCGCGCGAAGCCGCTCAGGCCGGCGATCTCCGGGGTGAGGTCGTGGACGGCCCAGGCGCGCCAGAGCGCGAGCGCGCTCCCGCCGAGCTGCGCCGCCCACAGGGCCTGCCCCTCGTCGAAGTGGCCGACCGCCCAGGCCGTGATCCGGTCGGTGACCAGGCCCGGCCAGTCGATCCCCGACGCCTCGGCGCAGAGGGAGGCGAGGGTCGGAACGGCCGGGGCGGGCGGGGCCTCGGCCCGCATCGCCGCCTTGAGGGCGTCGAGGCCGGCCGGGCGCGAGGCCGCAGGCGCGTCCGCCAGGGCGTCCCGCAGATCCGCGTCGGTGAGGAGCCCCGAGGCGGCCCTGTCGCGGTACCAGTCGCGGGGCATCGTCACCGCCGCGCCGCTCGCCCGGGCGAGACGTGCGCCCGCGGCCCAAAGCGGCTCGCCGGAATGCCCGAGGAAGGGGTTGACCGCGACGCTGGAGGCGAGCGGCCACAGGGGCGGGATCAGCCGGCCCGCCGCGTCGGCGGCGGCCCTGACGGTGTCGTGCGCGGTCGGAAGGGAGTGGACGATCTCGATCATGGTGGCGTCTCCGGGCGGATCAGGCGGCGTGACGGGCGGACCAGCCGCCGATCAGCCGATCGAGGGCGGCATTGGCGTAGAGTCCGTTGGCGAGGTGCACCCGCAGGCCGGCGGCGGCGGGGTGGTGGGCCCAGAGCGGGAACATCGCCTGCAGGACCGCGACGAACCCGAAGCTGAGGAGCGCCAGCACGATCAGCGCCCATTCCAGCGGCCCCGGTGCGGGCGTCGGCGGCAGCACGCCCGCCGTGAGGCGGATCGCGAGGGATTGCAGGGCGAAGTAGCTCACCGAGGCGGCGACCGCGTAGGCGGCGGCCCGCGCCATCAGCGCCCGGGGCGCGGCGTCGGCGAAGCCCTGCGCCAGCATGTAGGCGACGCCGAGGATCAGGATGGCACCGAGCGCGAGCGCCTGGGGCGACTTGTGCACCAGGCCGAAGCCGAGGCCGGCGAGGAGGAAGATCACGAGGGCCGCCAGGAAGGCGCGCGCGATGGCGCCCGCGCCCGGGACCGCCACCGGCCCCGGCCGGCGGGTCGCCGCGACCGCCGCGACGGCGCCGCCCGAGGCCAGGAAGGCGTGGGCCTTGTAGAGCGAATGCGCCACGATGTGCAGGAGCGCGAGCGGGAACAGGGCGAGCCCGCATTCGAAGGTCATGAACCCCATCTGGGCGACGGTCGACCATGCGAGCGAGGTCTTCACCGACGGCTGCGTCAGCATCACGAGGCCGCCGAGCAGGGCCGTGAGACCGCCGACGATCACCAGGACCGCGAGCACGCCGGGGGCGAGGAGGAGCACGTCCGCGAAGCGGATCAGCAGGAACCCGCCCGCGTTGACGATGCCGGCATGGAGCAGCGCCGAGACGGGGGTGGGCGTCTCCATCACCTCGGTCAGCCAGCCATGGGTGGGGAACTGGGCCGACTTGAGCAGGGCGGCGAGGGCGAGCAGGCCGGCCGCCGCGACGGCGGGCCCGCCGCCCTCTCCGGCGCGGGCCGCGAGCAGGATCCGGCCGATGTCGCCCGTGCCGTAGGCCGCGGCCAGGAGGATTGCTGCGGCGACGAGCGCCGCGTCGCCGAGGCGCGCCGTGATGAACTTCTTGCGCGCCGCGCGCCGCGCCCCCGGCCGCTCGGGGTAGAACAGCAGGAGCCGGTGCAGGGCCAGGCTGGTGGCGATCCAGGCGACGACCAGCTGCGCGAGCGTGCCCGCCGTGACGAGCAGCAGCACCGCGGCGAGCGTGAGGCTAAGCCAGCCGGTGAAGGCGCCCTGACGCTCCTCGCCGTCGAGGTATCGCGCGGCGTAGCGCACCACGACCCAGCCGATGAAGGCGACCAGCAGGAGCATGGTGACGCTCACCGCATCCAGCCTGACCGAGAGGCCGATGCCGGAAAGGCCCAGGGCCGGGCCGGCGCCCGGACCCGACGCCACGAGCACGGCCAGGGCGGCGGCCGCGACCGCGAGGGCCGCGAGCGCCGTTCCCTCCGCGACCGGAAGGACGAGCCTCGGGCGACGCCCGGGACGTAGGAAACAGAAGACGGCGCAGGCGATGAACGCCGCCGGCGCGAGCAGCGGCAGGTTGAAGACGGGCACGAGGATCTCCCCCACGATGTGCTGGGACAGCGAGATCTCGTACCCATCCGGGTCATTTCGGTAAAATTGATTGTTTATGACTTATGGTTCTAAAAAATAGATGGAAGGCGGGCGGGATCCGCTGGAGGGGGAGCCCGTGCCGCGCCTGCGAGACCCACGGGCCGGTTCCGGATGTCGGCGACCCGTTCGACGGTGATCCGTTCCCGGCATGGGCGCGTCGAGGCGCGGCCGGCCGCCCTCAATGCCCCATGGCCAGCATCCAGACCGCCATGGCGACCATCATCACGTTCTCGGTGAGCGAGACGAAGCCGAGCGGCACCTTGCTCGACCCGCCGACGCAGGCGCACTTGATCTCGCGCCTGTCGAGGTAGACCGCCTTGAACACCGAGACCGCCCCGACCGTGCCGATGAACAGGGCCACCGGGATCGAGATCCAGTCCAGGACGCCCGCCACCATCAGGATGCCGGCGATGCCCTCCAGGAACGGGTAGGCATAGGCGTAGCGCACCCAGCGCTGCCCCAGCAGGTCGTAGCCCAGGAACATCGACGAGAACGTCTCGACGTCCTGGAGCTTCAGGAGCGCGAGCACGCACATGCTGAAGGCGACGAACCACTCCGCCGCCCGGGTGGTCAGCGGGGTGCCGTAGACCGCGTCGCTCGCCGCCAGGGCCATCAGCGCGGTCATCGAGAACACCGCGACGACGGGCCGGTAGGTCGTGGCGTCCGGGTCGTCGGACGCCTTGCCGAAGTGCCGTCGCAGGTCGTCGAAGCCGCCGACCCGCTCGCCGTCGATGAAGGTCTGGGGCGTCGACTTGACCCCGTGCTCGGCCTTGAAGGCGTCGGTCTGCTCGCGGGTGGTGAGCCAACGGTCCTCGACCGAGAATCCCTGGCGTTCCAGGAGGTCCTTGGCCTTCAGGCCGTAGGGGCAGACATGCCCGGGCATGACCATGCGGTAGAGGGCGGCCTTGCGGCCGGCGGTGGCTTGCATCGAACGCTCCGAAGAGTGGCTGGACCGGTTCCGCCCGGCACGCCGCATTTCGGAACGGCGGGCGGGCCCGGTCGTCGGGGGTTGCGGACCGTCGTGGACCTTCCCATCATGGTAAGGTCAACAGGGGGAAGCAGGCCGTCATGAACATCGGTCAGGCCGCCCGGACCTCCGGGGTCTCGGCCAAGATGATCCGCTATTACGAGAGCATCGGCCTCGTGCCTCCGGCCGACCGACGGGACAGCGGCTACCGCGACTACGGCGCCTCCGACCTGCACCGGCTCGGCTTCATCCGGCATGCCCGCGACCTCGGTTTCTCCCTGGAGCGCATCAGGGTGCTGCTCGGCCTCTGGAGCGACCCCGGCCGAAGCAACGCCGACGTGAAGGCCATCGCCCAGGCGCATGTCCGGGAGCTGGAGGAGCGCGCCCGCCGGCTCAACGAGATGGCGGACGCCCTGCGCTCCCTGGCCGAGGCCTGCGAGGGCGACGGACGTCCGGATTGCCCGATCATCGCCAGCCTGGAGACCGGAGCGGACGTCCCGGCCTGCCACCCGAACCCCGCCGCGACGGCGCCGGAACCCCGGGGCCGCGCGGGAAGGCCCGGGCCGAGCGTTGACGACGGGAGCGACCGCAACGCTCGGCCGCCCGCGTCACATCGTCATCGACTTGTCCATCTTCATCGACTTATCCATCTTCATCGACTTGCCCATGCCCTCGCAGCAGCAGCCCTTCTTGCCGCTCTTCATGGACATCGACGCCATCGGCTTGGCGCACATTCCCTTTCCGCCCTTGCCGCAGCACCCGGCCGCCATGGCCGGGGTCAGCGAGAGGGCGAGGAGGGCGGCGGCGGTCACGAGACGCGTCATGGTCATTCTCCTTGGATAGTGCGATGGCGAACCGGCGTTGCGGGCAGCGGTTCGGCGGGGAAGCCGGCTTGCGCGATCGCCCGGGCGATCCGGTCCGCCGGGCCGTCGGCGCCCGACACGGTCACGGTCTTGCCCCCGAGATCGACCTCGATCCGGGCGTTCGGCTCGATGGCGAGGACGGCGCGGGTCACCGACCTGGCGCAGCCGCCGCAGCCCATCGTCTCGACCCTGAACCCCTGCATGACGCTCTCCCTCGACGGCGTCCCCATCGGATGGGGCTTCCCACGATGGGAAGGTCAAGGGTCGGCAGACCACTTTCCGTCAGGCAGGGAGGGATGCTGCCGGGGAGGCGGCCCGGGTATGGTGACCGTGGCGGATGCCCTCCCAGCCGAGCCAGCCGGTGTAGAGGCCGACCAGGACGATGAGCGCGGCCGAGGCATAGGGCGCCCGCAGCGCAAGCCTGCGGAAACCGGACCAGCGCGGGGCCACGTGCCTGACGCTGAGCGCCGCGATCACGCCGGCCGAGACTATGGTGAGCGCCAGGCCGAGGCTCCGGCGGCCGGTCGCGTAAGACCTCGACGATGTCGGCGCAGGTCGCGGCAGCGGGCGCCCCGGGCCAGCGCGCGAATCCCCGCCCTCATCGGACAACCCGCGAGGTCGAACCTCTGGCGTTGAACGCCACCGCCGGCCGCCTCTGAAAACCAGGGTCGCATCAGCGTTCCCCTTCTACCGGGTTGATCTGCTCACATCATGATTCCGGCGGCTTTATCGGAGAGTTATAATTTAGTAACACTTGCCCGGGGCCGCGCATTCGGAGAGAGGCTGTCAGGTTCCATTGTCGGTGCCGCCGGCGGTTCACTGCCAGGCAGGGCAGATACCTGCAAACTCAGCGTTCTTTCGATCTTGGGTTGTATATCTCCCGCCGGGTATGGCTGCCGCCCTGCCTCCGCACCATGACCTCCCAGCGACGGCGGCCGGTTTGGCGCTTATCGCCTTCAGGTTGTCTTTATTCATCGTGCAACCTTAAGGGTTGTAGACTCCCGGCGGCGGAGTTTTTCTGACGGTTGCTATCCTCTGCCAGGCGGTAAATCTTCTCGATATTCGCATCAGACTCGTTGAAGGCTGCAGAGCGATAAGCATTGGCAGCGGCACACCCTAGTTGATATATGATGCGAGAGCGTTATATGTGGCCTTAACAAGACAAGCATTACATCGGAGCCTGCCGTGGATCGCAATCCTGCGCTTGACAGACTCAAGAAAAATTTCCTGGATCGTGGATATTTAGGCGGAGATGTTGGTGCCTGGGAATGGGATATCGTGAACGACCAGATGTGGTCGGACAGTTATGTACATGAGATGCTCTGGGCAAGTGCCGAGCAGCGCAAGGGCAGCGGCACGCTGGCCGAGTTCGCCACCTGCATCCATCCTGAAGACCGCGAAGCCGTCATCGCACGCATGAAATCGAACGCGTCGCAGGGCGCTGCATTCATCGCCGAATTTCGCGTCTGCTCGGCTAAAGGCAACGTGCGCTGGGTGCTCGCCCGCGGGCGCTACGACTTGGACGAGGCCGGTCGGCCCCTGCACGGGCGAGGCATTCTTCTCGACATTACAGGCGCGCACCTCAGCGAGACATCGTATGATCAGCGGATCGAGGCGCTGCAGGCCTGTCATCCGCTGGAATGCGCTGCCGACCATTGCATATCGATGCGACAGGTGATCGCCGAGGCAAATCAGCCTTTCCTCCTGAAGCTCGCCGACATGGTTCTGCTCGAGCTTGGCCGCTGTCTCGCCAGCCTTGCTCGGAAAGAACGCAGCAGCAGGCTGAACTGATTAACAAACATAAATATTATTATCATCAATAAGTTGTTTAATTATTTTAAAGTCTGATCATAAAATTGATATTCAAATATATAACTGTTATCTATAAAATTATATTAATATTTTCGTCAAGTGTCATCAATGGATCTTTACGTCGCGCGCATTTTCGATCGATGTTAGCTTGGATGTTCTGGTGTCATTTCCCTGCCAATGGAGGTCGTATTTTCCCGCCTGCGCAGGGTTTCTCATTAAAGAATGTTACTCTGCACCATTAATTTTGCTCCCAGGGTCGTCATTGCAATCTATATTGCCTCCATAATAAACGCGCGCGATTGATTTCGGAAATAAAAGTTGATTGATTGCCTACCAACGTGTTGATATTGACGTTATTGAAATAATCGACGATTATTTAGAAAATTTTAGGATGCCATGCGTAAATCAACTATAGTAATTTAACGTATTTAAAATTCAACTCATATCATAGTTTAGACAACCAATCATCATTATGTTTGTGACGTTGTCGTTACTGCGTCGATGTTAGAAATAAATACATAAAATTGATGAATATGCCATATTTTTATAATTGCGCGATGACCTGCGGGACTGGTGGCAAAAGTCAGTCCTCGCCTGATCGCCGCGGAGATTGGCGTTGCGCAGACGATGCCGCGCCCGATCCCGCACTGGTGATACGCGGCCTGATCTCGCACACCCGATGCTCGTTGACGTCGAGCCCCGGCATCCGGGGCTTGTCGGCATTAGGCGATCCAGGCCGACGGCGCGGGCATCCGCGCCGTCGGTCGAGAAGGAGGGATGGCCTCAAGCGTCCGGGCCGTCGTCAGGGTGTCGCACCGGCGGGTCCCGCTCGGGTCGAGGCCGGTCGGCAGGCCGCGCGCGTCGGGGACGAGGTGGCGCCTCGTCCCCGACTCGACCGAGGTCCATCCGGTGCGACCCTGGTGCGGATCCGCGCCACGCCGACGCGATCCGCGCCTGCTCCGTCGGACGCGTTCAGGCGATCGTGTCGGTGGGCAGGAACACCGTCGAGGCCTGGAGCTGGACGACGCTCGCGCCCTGCGCGTAGATGGTGTGCTGGTTGCCGATATTGATCAGTGCCCCGCTGTCGTAGGTACCGAAGCTGACATCTGCCTGCACCGAGGTCGGCAGGTAGACGGCGTCGCCGACGCTCAGATCGGTGATGACGTCGTAGAGACCGTCGTAGAGGTCGGCGCGATTGAAGATGAAGTTGTCGGATCCGCCGCCGCCGGTGATGAGGTCGATGCCGGAACCGCCGATCAGGTTGTCGGCCTGTCCCCGCCGACGAGGGTGTCGTTGCCCGTGCCACCGTACAGCCCGGCACCCTGGTTCGCACCCGCCGACAGGACGTCGTCGCCGGCACCACCCACCGCGTAGGAGAAGCCGCCCGTGCCGGCACCGGCGACGATGGTGTCGTTGCCGTCGCCGCCGTCGATGTTGTTGCTGCCGGCGCCGCCGGAAATGGTGTCGTTGCCGCCCTGGCCGAAGATGACGTCGTTCCCGTCGTCGCCGGAGATCACGTCGCCGGCCGAGCCGCCGACGATCAGGTCGTTGCCCGCGCCGCCGTTCAGGACCTGTGCGGCCTCGGCCGTGTTGTAGGCGATGGTGTCGTCGCCGCTTCCGCCGAAGACGGTGTCCGATCCCTCGCCGAGGCCGCCTTGGATCAGGTCGTTGCCGCCGCCGGCGAAGATGAGGTCGTTGCCGAGTCCGCCGCGGATGTAGTCCGCCCCGTCGGTGGCCAGCTCGCCGTCCTGGTCGCCGTAAATCACGTCGTTGCCGGAACTGGCCGCGATGCTGTCGTTGCCGCCGCCGAGGACGAAGGTGGAGCCGGTCGTGCTCGGCACGTAGTAGACGTTGTCGTTGCCGAGGCCGGCATAGACGACGTCGTGCCCGGTCTCGTTCGGAGTCGCGGTGTTGCTGAAGATGGTGTCGTTGCCGTCGCCGCCCGAGATCACATCCTGCGCCGCCGAACCCACGATCGTGTCGGGGCCGGCATTGCCGGCCACCGTCACGCCGTCCGCGAAGATCGCGGTGTTGAGACCCGGCGTCGCGTCCAGGGTCAGGTTCGCCACGGCCTGGTTCTGCGGGGCCGCGCCGACCAGCAGTTCGACGACACCGATGGCGAGCCCGGCCACCAAGCCGAGGACCCCTCCGCCGGAGGCGGTTCCGAAGTTCACGCTGCGCGGCTGGATGTCCGCCGCGGCCAGAACCTGGTTTCCACTATACACCTCGATCCGGCTATACGAGCCGCTGGCGCTCACCGTGCCGGTCAGGATCCCGTTGTTGAAGTCGACCTGCCAGTTGCCGATGTAGCGATAGGTCAGCCCGTTGGACTGAAACTCGAAGGCCGAGAACTGGGTCTGCGATTGCCCGGCGAGGAGGGTGCCGGTCTGGCCCGTCTGACCGATGAATTGCTTTCCGGTCGTTTGCCCCAGATCGCTCACGAAGAAGCCGGCCGTGTTGAATCCTGAACCGGTGCCGATGACAACGGACGACATGCATACAGCTCCATGCGCGACGCGTCACAACCTGACGTTGTGACGTTCTTAGCACGAGGCGCGGTCGTTGCAAGCGTTAGTTGTCGGCGTCTTGAAGGCATTCGCCGTCGTCACGGCTACCGGCGCCCCTATCCCGATAAATTTTCGTAAATCATTGCATGAAATCGTGGTCCTTCTCGATCGTGTTCGCTCGAGCGCATCGCCACGTCCCCTCACGATGACGGGCGCTCTTCATCGGCGTCCGGATCCCTCGACTTCGACCGCCTGCGCGAGCGGCCGGAATCGACCGGTGCAACCACCGCAGCCCGCTCGCGCCGATCGGCGGCGTCCCCCGCCGGAGCCGATGCGCGCAACAGCGCAAACGTCGCTCTCATCAGGCGGTCGCTCCCGCTCCGAGGTTTTTTTACAGCCGCGCGAATTCGAAGGCTGCGGCTGTCGAGGTGAGGGCCATGTCGATCCGCTCCCGCCCTCGGACCCGGACGCGGCCGATCAGGCCGATCTTCTTGCTCCAGCCGAATGCGGAACGCGAGATCCACCTGAAGACGCGTCACGATCGCGGTGCGATCGTGACGCGTCTTCAGAGACGCCGCTCCCGCTCCCGCCCGGCCTCGATGATCGAGCGGATCCGGGCGGCCATCGTCTCGATCGAGAACGGCTTGGTCAGCACCGCCATGCCGGGGCTCAAGGTCCCGCTGCCGAGGATGGCGGTCTCGGCGTAGCCGGTGATCAGCAGCACCTTGAGGTCGGGCCGGGTCTCCCGGGCCGCCTCGGCCATCTGGCGGCCGTTCATGCCGCCGGGCAGGCCGATATCGCTGACCAGAAGGTCGATCCGCACGTCGGAGCGCAGCACCGCGAGGCCGGCCGCGCTGTCGCCGGCCTCGATCGCCGTGTAGCCGAGGTCCTCCAGGATGTCGGTGACGAGCATCCGCACGGTCGGCTCGTCGTCGACCACCAGCACGGTCTCGCCGCCCTCGGAGCGGGGCAACGGCGTGGTCGCCCCGGTCTCGTCCTCGCCCGGCACCGGGCCGGCATGGCGCGGCAGGTAGAGGCTGACGGCGGTGCCCTCGCCGACCCGGGAGGCGATGCGCACCTGCCCGCCGGATTGCTGGGCGAAACCGTAGATCATCGACAGGCCCAGGCCCGTTCCCTCGCCGATCGGCTTGGTGGTGTAGAACGGCTCGAACACCCGGGCGATCACCTCCGGGCTCATCCCGGTCCCGGTATCGGTCACGCGCAGGCGCACGTATTCGCCCACGGGCATGTCGTGCCGGCGGGCGGTGGGGGCGTCGATCGTCCGGTTGGTGATCTCGACGGTGATGCGCCCGCCGTCGGGCATCGCGTCGCGGGCGTTGAGGCAGAGATTGAGGAGCGCGTTCTCGAGCTGGGACGGGTCGACCAGGGCCGGCCAGGCGTCGGGCGCCTCGACCACCGCGAGGGCGATGCCGGGCCCGACGCTGCGCTGGATCAGCTCCTGCATCCCCCGCGCCAGCCGGTCGACGTCGGTGGGGCGCGGGTCGAGGGTCTGGCGGCGCGAGAAGGCGAGCAGCCGGTGGGTCAGTGCCGCGGCGCGCTTCGCGGCGCCTTGCGCCGCCGCCATGTAGCGCTCCACGTCGCTGAAGCGGCCCTGGGCGAGGCGCGTCTGCATCAGTTCCAGCGAGCCCGAGATGCCGGCGAGCAGGTTGTTGAAGTCGTGGGCCAGTCCCCCGGTGAGCTGGCCCACCGCCTCCATCTTCTGCGACTGGCGCAACGCCTCCTGGGTCGCCGCCAGCTCGGTCTCGGCCCGCAGCCGGTCGGAGATGTCCCTGGCGAAATGGAACGCGCCGATCACCCGGCCCTCGCCGTCGCGCAAGGGCGAGTAGGACACCTCCCAGGCCGGCTTCGCCAGGTCCGGGTCGCCGAATTCCTCCGTGACCGTATAGGATTCGCCTTTGAGCGCCCGGGCCATGAAGCCGCGCATCACCGGGGCCTGGTCCGGCGGGAAGAGGTTGGGAAACACCTCGCCGATCCGCACCCGGTGGCCGAAGATCCGGTGGAATTCGTCGCTATGGGCCTGGTTGAAGGCGATCAGCCGGAACTCGGTGTCGAAGGCGCAGATCGGGTCGGCGCTCGACTGGATGATGTCGCCGTAGAGGCGCAGCTCCGCCGTGCGGTCGGCGACCTGCCGGCCGAGCGACAGGGTGAGATCGCGCGAGGCGACCTCGGCGGCCTTGCGCTCGGTGATGTTCGTGGCGGCGCCGTACCATTCGGTGATCCGGCCGTGCTCGTCGAGCACCGGCACCGCCCGGGACGAGGCCCAGCCGACCGAGCCGTCGGCGAGGTAGACCCGGTGCTCGAGGCTGTAGGAGGTCTTGGTGTCGATGGCGCGCGCGATCTCGGCCCTGAGCGCCGGGCGGTCCTCCGGCGGGATGTAGGTCTCGATCCAGTCGCTGCTGGTCGAGGTCGTGTCGGCCATGAAGTCGCCGCCGGAGAGCTGGTACAGCCGGCTCCAGTCGGCGCTGATCCGGTAGCGCACCTCGGACGACGAGCGCACCAGGGCGTCCAGCATCTGCTCGCGCCGGCGCAGGGCCTCGCCGAGGTCGCGCAGCCGCTCGCGCTCCAGCGTCACGTCGAACTGCGAGGCGAAGAAATAGGTGAGCGTGCCGTCCTCGTCGAAGACCGGCGAGATCAGCAGCCGGTTCCAGAACCGCTCGCCGTTCTTCTTGTGGTTGAGGAGGTCGATCTCGATCGCCACGCGGCGCTCGATCGCGTCGCGGATCTTGTCCACGTCGGCGCGGTCGGTCTCCGGCCCCTGGAGGAAGCGGCAATTCTGCCCCAGCACCTCGTCGCGGGTGTAGCCGGTCAGCTTGGTGAAGGCGGCGTTGGCGAAGACGATCGGGTTGTCGGGCCGGTGCGGATCGGTGATCAGCATCGGCATCCGCGTCGCGCGCACGGCGGCGGCGAACGGATCGTGGCTCGGGGTCGAGCGGCCGATCTCGGCATCGATGCGGTCGGTTTCGCGGCGATCCGTCACTGTGTTCCGCCGCCCCCTCGCGACCTCCGGCGGTTCCCGACCACCCGGGGCGGGGCCTAGCACAACCGGGCCCGCTCGCGCACGGGTCTCTTTGCACCGCGGCAAAGCGCGCGGGGGCGTCGGGCGCCGGGTTGGAGCCTGCCTATTTGATTCAGTACCTGATCCCATCCGCGACCTCATCCCGAGGTGCGAACGGAGCGAGCCTCGAAGGAGAACTCCAGGGATCGCTGTGGTCTCTGGAGCCCGCCTTCGAGGTCAGTCGATCTTCGATCGAATAATACCAATGGCCCAAGATGCTGACGCATCGGGCCATTGACCCATCTCGAATTTTCGATTCCAAGCCAGAGGCTTGACGAAAATTCGAGAACGGAACCAAAGGTCGTTTTCAACGACTGTTGGTATAACACCTCAGAGCCTGTTTGAGCATCGTGATTTGACGAAAACTGAGAAAAATCAGGAGATATCCTACCATTCCACCTCATCCTGAGGTGTCAGTCGATCGCAGATCGACTGACCTCGAAGGAGGGCTCCAGAAGCCTCTGCGATCCTTGGAGCCCTCCTTCGAGGCTCACTTCGTTCGCACCTCAGGATGAGGTTAGCGGGTAGGATGATCCCGTCTGCCTCAAATATTGGGTAGAAATCACGCTCAAACAGGCTCTCAGGATGAGGCGGGAGGGAGGGTCATCGGGTTCGCCCGAAACTTGCGAATCCCGATATTGCCCGCGCAGCTTTTCAAGCTACGTCGAGCCCCAGATCGACGATCGGCGCGCTGTGGGTGATCCAGCCGGTCGAGATCAGGTCGACCCCGGATGCCGCGACGGCGCCGACGGTCTCGCGGGTGATCCGGCCCGAGGCCTCGCTGACCGCCCGCCCGTCGATCATCGCCACCGCCCGGCTCAAGGTCTCCGGCGTCATGTTGTCGAGGAGCACCGCGTCGGCGCCGACCGCCAGGGCCTCGTCGAGCTGCGCCAGGGTATCGACCTCGACCTCGATCTTCACGAGATGCCCGACGCTCGCGCGGGCCCGCCGGATCGCCGGGCCGACGCCGCCCGCCACCGCGACGTGGTTGTCCTTGATCAGAACCGCGTCGTCGAGGCCGAAGCGGTGGTTCGCTCCGCCCCCGGCCCGCACCGCGTGCTTCTCCAGGCTGCGCAGGCCCGGCGTGGTCTTGCGGGTGCAGACGATGCGGGCCTTCCCGTAGGGCTGCGCCGCCTCGACCAGCGAGGCGGTGGCGGTCGCCACCCCGGACAGCCGGCAGAGCAGGTTGAGGGCGACGCGCTCGGCGGAGAGGATCGCCCGGGCCGGGCCGTCGAGGGCGATCACCGCCTCGCCCGGGGCGATCGCGCTGCCGTCCGGCCGCAGGATCCGGACCCGGATCGCCGGGTCGAGCAGCTCGAAGGCCAGCAGGGCGGTGAGCGTCCCCGCCACGACCCCGGACTGGCGGGCGACGATGGCGCCGGAGAACCGGGCCTCGGCTGGGACGATGCTGTCGGTGGTGAGGTCGCCGGCCCGGCCGAGATCCTCCAGCAGGGCCGCCCGGACGATCGGCTCGACCATCAGGCGCGGCAGCGGCGGCAGGGGTGACATGCGGGTGGCGTCGGTCATGGGACCTCCTGGAGTCGGGCGGGTCGGGGGGCCGCGTCCGCGACGGACGCGGCCTGAGTGAAGGCCTGAGACAGCGTGATCTCGGTCGAGCGAGGCGCATGCTGCCCCGGATGGTCGGCCCGCCAATGGGCGCCGCGGCTCTCCCGGCGTCGGAGGGCGGCCGTTGCCACCAGAAGGCCGGTGACCGCCTCCGCCGAACCCGCTTGCGCCAGGGCGGCGAGGCGCCGGACCGCCCGGGCGAGCCCGGCCTCGTGGCGCACCAGCCCGACCTCGGCCTCCATCAGGGCGCGGATCTCCGGCAGGGCATCCGGCAGGGAGGAGGGGAGCGGCGCGGCCGCTTGCCAAGCCGCTTGCCCAGACCCTTGCCCAGACCTTTGCCCGGGGCCGGCGGGAGCGCCGGCCTGGATGTCCGCCGCGATCGGGCTTGCGAAGGCCATCGCCTCGAGGAGCGAGTTGCTGGCGAGGCGGTTCGCCCCGTGCAACCCCGTGGCGGCGACCTCGCCGCAGGCCCAGAGTCCCGGAAGCGAGGACCGGCCGTGCCCGTCCACCCGGATGCCGCCCATGTGGTAGTGGGCCGCCGGCCGCACCGGGATCGGCTGCGCGGCCGGATCGAGGCCGGCCGCCCGGCACAGCGCCGCCACCGTGGGGAAGCGCCGCGCCACGTCGAGGCGGCGGGCATCGAGGAAGACCGCCTCGCCGCGGATCGTGCGCGCCGCGATGGCCCGGGCGACCACGTCCCGCGGCGCCAGCTCGGCCCCGGCGATCCCCGCCATCACCCGGGCCCCCGCGGCGTCGACCAGGACCGCGCCCTCGCCCCGCAGGGCCTCGGTGGCGAGCGGCAGGGGACCATCCGTCCGGGTCGCGATCGCCGTCGGGTGGAACTGCACGAACTCGACGTCGCGCAGCACCGCGCCGGCCCGGGCCGCCAAGGCGAGGCCGGAGCCGACCGCGCCGGCCGGGTTCGTGGTCGAGCGGTAGAGGCCGCCGAGCCCGCCCGTCGCCAGCACCACGGCGCGGGCCGGCAGGGGGAGGGGGCCGTGGGCGGTCTCGGCGATAAGGCCGGTGACCCGGCCCGCCTCGTCCTGCATCAGGGTGCGGGCGTGCCCGACCACGACGGAGATCGACGGACACGCCAGGGCCGCCCGGCCCAGCACCGCCAGGACCGCCGCGCCGGTGGCGTCGCCCCCGCCTTGACGATCCGGCGCCGGCCATGCGCCGCCTCGAGGCCCAGCGCGAGGTTTCCGTCCGGCCCGCGATCGAAGGCGAGGCCCAGGCCGGTCAGCCACGCGATCAGGCCGGGCCCGGCCTCGGCGACGCAGCGCGCCACCTCCCCGTCGCTCAGGCCCGCCCCCGCCGCCAGGGTGTCGGCGGCGTGGAGGGCGGGGTCGTCGTCATCGCCGATCGCCGCCGCGATCCCGCCCTGCGCCCAGGCCGTCGCCGTCTCCTCGCCCAGCGCCGCGGCGCTCACCAGCGTGACCGGCAGGGGCGAAAGCCGCAGGGCCGTGGCGAGGCCGGCGACGCCGGCCCCCACCACGACGACGCGATCCCCGCTCACGGCCGCACCGCAAGCATGCGCTCGACCGCGCGACGTGCCGGCGCGATCAGGTCGTCGGGCACCGTGACCGCGTGGGTCATGGTCTCCAGGCTGCGCCGGATCTTGCCTAAGCTCATCCGCTTCATGTGCGGGCAGAGGTTGCACGGCTTGACGAACGCGACGTCCGGATTGCGGACCGCCAGGTTGTCGGCCATCGCGCATTCGGTGATCATCACCACCTGCGCCGGCCGGCGGGTCTCGACGTAATCCTGCATCGCCGCGGTCGAACCGGCGAAATCGGCCTCGGCCACGACGGCGGGCGGGCATTCCGGGTGGGCGAGCACGGTCACGCCCGGATAGGCCTCGCGCGCCTCGCGGATGTCCTGCGCGGTGAAGCGCTCGTGGACCTCGCAATGGCCGGCCCAGGTCAGGATCTCGATGTGGGGCAGCTCGGCCTGGACGTTCTGCGCCAGGTACTCGTCGGGCAGCATCAGCACCCGGTCGACCCCGAGGGATTCGACCACGGCCTTCGCATTGCCGGAGGTGCAGCAGAGGTCGGATTCGGCTTTCACGGCGGCGGAGGTGTTGACGTAGGTCACCACCGGAACGCCGGGATGGCGCCGCCGCAGGGCGCGGACATCCGCCGCGGTGATCGAATCCGCGAGCGAGCAGCCGGCCGCCGGGTCCGGGATCAGCACGGTCTTGCCCGGGTTCAGGATCTTCGCCGTCTCGGCCATGAAATGCACGCCGGCGAGCACGATCACGTCGGCGTCCGTCCGGGCGGCCTCGCGGGCCAGTGCCAGGCTGTCCCCGACGATGTCCGCCACAGTGTGGAAGATCTCCGGCGCCTGGTAGTTGTGGGCCAGCACCACGGCGTTGCGCTCGCGCTTGAGCGCCCGGATCGCCGCCACGTCGCCGGCGAGCGCCGGCCATTCGAAGGCCGGCACGTGGTGGCGCACGCGCTCGTAGAGCTCCGCCTCGGGCAGCAGCGCCGCCCCTCCGGTCATCGCGTTCATTCCGGCCTCCCGGGATATGCTCATAGTGAGCATTTACCCGGCTAGGCTAATCCGCCGGTTTCGTCCTGTCCAGATATGCTTGATGTGAGCATAAGTGCGGCGAGACGCCGCATGTCGACGCTCCGGCTGCCTCGTCAGGCGAGGCGGCCGGCCGAGAGGCGCAGGCCCGGGGCGGGGCGTTCCAGCAGCACCTCGCGGCGGAAGCGCATCAGCCGGGCGGGGCGGCCGCCGGTCTCGGCGGTGATCGCGTCGGTCTCCTCCACGAGACCCTGCTGGGCGACGAGGCGGCGAAAGTTCTGCTTGTGCAGGAGGATGCCCGACAGGGCCTCGACCACGAGCTGGAGCTGGCCGAGGGTGAAGGCCGGCGGCATCACCTCGAACACCACCGGCCGGTACTTGATCTTGCCGCGCAGGCGCCCGAGCGCCGTGGCGAGCATGCGGCGGTGATCGAGGGCCATGGCCTGGCCGGCGAGGGTGTCGGGAGCGCCCGCCTCCGGCACCAGCCCGGCCTCGAACAGAAGCTCGTAGCGCTCCAGCACCCGTTCCTCGTTCCAGCCGCTCCCGGCGCTGCCGAAGGTCAGGCCGATCCGGTCGCGGCGGCGGCGCTCCTCCTCCGGGTCGGGCGCGGCGGCGGCCCAGGCCTCGAGCCGGGCCTGGAGCGCGTCGAGGGCGGGCGGGCGCCCGGCCCGCCGATCCTCGTAGGGGAAGTACCGGTACCAGCAGTGCCAGGCCGAATCGGCGGCGGGCCGCGCCTCGCGCACCAGGGCGAGATAGGCGACCGAGAGGGCGTGCCGGCCGCCATCGCCCGTCCCGGGCCGGCGGTTGCGGTCACCGAAGGTGTAGAGCTGCTCGACATAGCCGAGGGTTTGGCCGGTCTGGCGCTCGACCCAGGCGCGCAGGCCCCGTTCCAGCGTCGGGTGGGCCGGTTCCAGCGGGCCGGCGGGCAGGCCCTCGCCCCGGCCCTCGGGCTGGCCGGCCACCGGGACGGTGAGCACCCGCGGCTCGTCGGGCGTCGCCGCCAGGATCACGGCGGCGAGGCCCACCAGGGGGGACGCCGTGGCAGGCTCCGCCTCAGTCATATCCGGTCAAGCCCCGTGCGATGCGCCGGGGCCTTAGCACGGCCAGCCGCGGATGCCAGACCGGTTGTTAGCGTTCCGCAGCCGGATGTCCGCCGCCCGCGACCCGCGCCACGGCCTCGGCGCAGGCCTGCATCGCCCGCAGCACCGTCCCGGCCGGCAGGGTCTCGAAGCGATAACGCGGCAGGCTGACGCTGATGCAGCCGAGCACCTTGCCCCCCGCGCCGCGCAGGGCCCGGCCGTAGCAGCAGATGTCGAGCTCGTTCTCCTGCAGGTCGAGGGAATGGCCGCGCTCCCGCGTCTCGGCGACGGCCCGCCGCAAGGCATCGCGGTCGGTGAGGCTGTGGGGGGTGCGCGCCGGCAGGGCGAGGCGGTCGAGCAGCGCGGCGAGTTCGGAATCCGGCAGGGTCGCGAGCCAGGCCTTGCCGACCGCACTGGTATGCAGCGACACCCGGGTGCCGATGCGCGAGGCCATGCGCACGGTGCGGTGGCTCTCGAGCTTGTCGATATAGACCATCTCGCCGAAATCCGGCACCGCGAGATGCACGGTCTCGTCGAGATCGTCGCGCAGGCGCGACAGCGGCTCCTGCGCCGCCTGGCGCAGGAGCGAGCCGTCGACGGCGCGGAAGGCCAGGCTGACGAGGCGCGGACCGAGGCGCAGCGCCCCGTCCTCGTCGACCGCCAAGCCCTCCGCCACCAGGGCGGCGGCGATGCGGTGCACCGTCGGCCGCGGCAAGGCCGTGTCCCGGGTCAGCCGCGCCACCGTCGCGCCGTCGGGGGCGTCCGCCACCGCCTGGAGCACCCGCATGAACTTGCCGAAGGCGGCGGTGCCCGGCACCTCGGGGCGAAGGTCCGCCCGGGCGTCGTCGTCGGAACCCATGCGGACCTCGGTCCTCTCCGGTGACCTCACGCGATCAGGTAGCCGCCATCGACCGGCAGCACCACCCCGGTCATGAAGGCGGCGGCGGGGCTCACCAGGAAGGTCACCGCCGCCGCGACATCGGCGGGCGTGCCCCAGCGGCCGAGCGGCGTGCGCGCCAGGATCGGCCCGGCGCGGGCCGGATCGTCCTGGAGCGCCTGCGTCAGCGGCGTGGCGATCCAGCCCGGCGCCACCGCGTTCACCCGGATGCCGTCCGGCGCGTAGGCGATGGCGAGCGACTTCGTCAGCTGCGCCACGCCGCCCTTGCTGGCGCTGTAGGCCGGCACGAGGCCGCCGCCGAAGAACGACAGCATCGAGGCGGTGTTGACGATTGCACCGCCGGCCTCGGCCAGCTTCGGGCGGGCCGCGGCGCAGACCCGCATCGTACCCGTGAGGTTGACCGCCAGCACCTCCTCGAACACGTCGGGCCGGTGCTCGTCGCCGCGCCGGATGATGCCGGCGCAGTTGACCACGATGTCGAGCCGGTCGCAGGCCTCGACGAGGGCCGCGACGGCACCGCCGTCGGTCACGTCGAGCTCGTGCGCGGTGAGCGCGAGGGTGTCGGGGATCGCGCAGGACGCCGCGCCGATGCCGGCCGCATGCACCCGGGCGCCGAGGCGGGCGAGCGCCTCGGCGATGCCGGCGCCGATGCCCGAGGTGGCGCCGGTGACGAGGGCGGTGCGGTCCTTCAGGAGATCGGGGGTGAAGGTCATGCCGTGCGCTCGCTGGGAATCAAGGTCTCGCCGCCTTCGAGCGGCTTGCGCACCAGGACGATGTAGGCGATCGCCGCCAGCACCGCGACCGCGGCGGCGGCGAGCAGCGCGTTGACGTAGGAGCCGGTGCCCTGGACGATGTAGCCGGTGATCACCGGGGCGAACGACCCGGCGAAGTAGCCGCCGAAATTCTGGATGCTGCCGAGCGAGGCGACCTGGCGCTTGGGCACCGCGACGCTCACCATCATCCAGGCGGCGCCGCTCGCCATGTTGATGAAGAACATCGCCAGGCAGATATAGACCACGGCCATCGTCACGCTCGGGGTGTAGGCCGCCGGCACCGTGAAGGCGCCGCCGCCCAGCAACCCGATGCAGACCGGCCATTTGCGGCTGGCGACGATGCCGGCCCCGCGGGCGAGCAGCCGGTCGGCGGCCTGTCCGGCGCAGAGCATGCCGAGCGTGCCGAACACGTAGGGAATCGCCACCACCCAGCCGGTGCGGGCGACGCTCAGGCCGCGCTCGTGCTCGAGATAGGACGGCAGCCAGGTCAGGTAGAGCCAGACCATGTAGATGACGCCCATGAATCCCAGGATCATGCCCCAGGTCGTGGCATGGGCAAACAGCCCGCGCCACTCCGCGAAGGTCATCCGCCGGGCCGGCGGCTCGGGGGCCGCTCCCTCGTCGAGATGCGCATTCTCTTCCCGCGTCAGCGCGACCTCGGCCCGGTTGCGGTAGACGAGATACCAGCCGACCGCGACCACGATGCCGACGAGGCCGGTGACGACGAACATCCAGCGCCAGCCGAGTCCCAGCATCATCGCGGTGAGCAGCGGCGGAGCGATGCAGGGCCCGATGCACGACGAGGCGACGAAGATGCCGGTCGGCGTGCCGCGCTCGCGGAGGCTGAACCACTCGCTCACCGTCTTGGCGCCGGCGGGAAATTGCGGGGCCTCGCCCAAGCCCAGCACGGCGCGGGCCAGCACGAATTGCTGGAAATTCGCCACGAAGCCCGAGACGAGTTGCGCCAGGGACCAGAAGAACATGCCGGCCCCCAGCATGATTCGCGAGCCGATCCGGTCGAGCAGCGCCCCGACCGGCAATTGCGAGAAGGCATAGGCCAGCGAGAAGGCCGAGAGCAGCCAGCCCATCTCGGCCGGGGAGAGGGCCATCTCGTCGCGGATCGCCGTGTTGGCGATCGAGAGCGCCGAGCGGTCGACGTAGTTGATGATCCCCGCGGCGGTCAGGAAGGCGACCGCGATCCACTGGATGCGGCGCAGGCGCGCCGACTTGGCGTATGATGCAGTGCCGGACGACATCGCGTGCCGGTCCTCCCGATTGGTGATGTCCGTGCGTGTTTGTTAGATCTTAACGACGGCCTTGCAGCCCTCCCGCCATCTCCGGCCCGCGCAGCGGGGCGCGCGGGATGGCAGGGTCGGCATTGCTCGGGTCGATCAGTGTTTCAACGGCCGAAACGCCGGGCGGCGTCAGCGGATGAACCGATCGACGTAATCGGCCCCCAGCCCCACCGCCTCGTAATGCGCCCGGCACAGGTCGATCTTGGTGAAGACGTCCTCGTACCCGGTATGCCGGCCCCACGGATCGACGTAGTACATGCAGCCGTTGACCTGGAAATAGGTGATCATCTCCTCCACGCCCTCGTCGACCACCAGGGTGTGGGTCTCGCCCGGCGGCTCGAAGGCGTAGGCGCCCTCGCTCGCGACCCAGTCGTGCTCCAGGTAGCGCCAGCTGCCCTTGAGCACGAAGGCGTGGACCGGGCCGGGATGGCGGTGGCGGCTGAGGATACCGGCCTTGCGCACCTTGAGCAGGTTCATCCAGTAGCCGGCCGAGACGTTCAGGCAGAGCGGCCGGAACCACACGCTCTCGGCCTGCGGCACCCAGATCCGGTCGTCCTCGGGATGGCCGGCGCCACCACGAGGTCGGGCCGGATCTCCGCCGGCTGCGGATTCTGGTAGGGCATGCGCCGCAGGGTGGCGGCGTCGAGCCCGGCGGCGGGATCGTCCCCGACGTGGGGGCTTGTCATGGCATCCTCCCGATGTCCATATCGTGGACGTTCTGTCCGTGATGTGGATGGTCGGAGAGGTGCGTCGTCCTGTCAAACCCTGGCCGCTGCATGGCAGCGTTGCAGGCACCTTGGCGGTGCGGCCCGCGCGAGACACAGCATTCGAGCCCCGAGCCCCGAGTCCGACGCCCATACCGGTTCCGGTCGGCAGCTTCCCGGAGCGGAACCTGACTCTGCTCGCCGGCGTGAAGCCCGCGGCTCCGCCGCGCGGGCTGACGATGCGAATCCCGGACGATCGCGTCCGGGATTCGCATCATATCAATGGCCCAAGATGCTGACGCATCGGGCCATTGAGCCATCTCGAATTTTCGATGCCAAGCCAGAGGCTTGACGAAAATTTGAGAGCGGAACCAAAGGTCGTTTATAACGATCGTTGGTATCATTCGTGCGCTTGCGTCGGATCGACCGCCACGATGGCGCCGTTCTCGGCATAGACCGCCCCCAGCACCGAGCGGAAATGGCCCCGGACCTTGCCGTAGCACTCGCAGGCGGCGTGCTCGGCCTTGGCGCGGTCCAGGATCGTGATCTGGCCGCGGCGGACCGAGATCAGGCCGCGGCGCTGCAGCGACCCGATCACGCCGGTGAGATAGGTGCGGCGCACGCCGAGCATCTCGGCCAGGATCTCCTGCGTCACCGGCAGGACCGGGGTGCCGAGCCGGTCCTGGAAGGTCAGGAGCCAGCGCAGGCAGCGCTCCTCGATCGGATGGACGGCGTTGCAGGCCACCGATTGCAGCACCTGGGCCAGCAGGCAATCGGCGTAGCGCACGAACAGGTCGCGCAAGGACGGGGAGGCGGCGCGCGCCTGGGTCAGCCGCTCGGCGTCGAGGCGCAGGACGTCGCCCGCGACCTGCACCACCGCTTCGCTGAAGGCCGGCAGATAGCCGTGGCTGACCACGCCGCCGATCGCACCTTCGTGACCCACCGTCGCGGTCTCGACCATCCGCCCATCGCGCATCCGCGAGACCAGCGTCACGGTGGTCCGGTTCAGCGGGAAGGTGACGTGCGACACGTCCTCGCCGGCGCGGAACAGCACGGTGCCGCGGCTGCGCTGCCCGCGCTCGAGATGCGGCGCCAGAAGGGCGCGATCGCCCGCATCGAGGGCTTCGAGCAGGAGGTTGCCTTCGAAAAGACCGGCCTCGAGGGGCCGCGACTCGTCCGGCGCATTCAACGTCGTCGTCTCCGGGAAATCAGGGCCGCCGTACAATCGGGGCGGCGGCCGGCGACGCCCGGAAATGCTCGATGGTGATGCAACGCGCAGTCTCGCGATAGGGATGACGCCACGCTTGATCTAACGATGCGTGAACCGCGTGTCTGTCCTGTTTCTGACACTGCAACAACAATTCCGGCCTATTCCGATCAGCCGAGTGCGCAATTCCGCGCCATTTCACATACTGCCTCATAGTATAATCGAAGCCAATTGGGATGAATGACGCTGCTGTATCAGCAGATATCCCCTCAATATGTCAAGAAAATTCAAAAACGCATCCAATTGATCAAATTTTTGTCTTTTATGCTTCCAGGGTGGCACAGAATTTTTGCAAATTGAACGAAATTGCGCTCAACCTCGACAACCTGAATGATGCGAAGACCGATCGGCGCAAACATATGGCCGGCAATATAATCGACCGATGGCATTCCCATGATGAGCGGCGCCCGTCATACGCCACGCCTTCCTGCGCAGGAGGCGACATTCGCCCGGCCGGATCGGGGCGCCCGGCCTACCCGTCGGACAGGGGCGATCTGCCCCATTCGTGAATGCCGACGTCCGATCTCCCGGAGGGAGGCCTGCGAAGCGGTCCTGGCCGCCGGGTGGTCCGTCGCCGTCGGGCCAATGACGCACTGCCTGCCGTGATCCCTCGACCGCAGGCGGTGCGAAGGACCGGGAAGCACTGCGGGATTGTCGGAAGAAATTTGTCTTGCCTCAGAGCCTGTTTGAGCAGCGTGATTTGACAAAAACTGAGAAAAATCAGGAGATATCGTACCCTTCCACCTCATCCTGAGGTGTTGGCGATCAGAGATCGCACGCGATCGCAGATCGACTGACCTCGAAGGAGGGCTCCAGAAGCCTCTGCGATCTCTGGAGCCCTCCTTCGAGGCTCACTTCGTTCGCACCTCAGGATGAGGTTAGCGGGTAGGATGATCCCGTCTGCCTCAAATATTGGGTAGAAATTCTGCTCAAACAGGCTCTCAGGTGGGCGAGGCCAAGCAGACTTGCGTTGGCAGGCCAACGCCCCCGGGCGACGATGGAAGCAGACCCGGGCAGCCGTGACAACACCGGTGCCCTCGCCGCACCAGCCTGCGGCCGCACGCCAGGCACAGGAAGCCGGATGATCCGATACGCTCTTCCCTCGACATCCCGGCATTCGCTTTCACGGCCCGGAGATGCCGAGGGAGGGAATCCAATCCGTCGCGGCGGGCTCACGCCGCCGGAATATACTGATACGTCCAGGTCTCGCTCAGCGTCTCGTCGCCACGGCGCAGGAACAGCCGCAGCTCCACCGGTTCCGCCCCCGTCACCGCCAGGTCGAACTCGGCCCGCCAATGGCCCGGCACGTCGTCCGGCACCGCCTCGGTGCGGGCGAGCGGGAAGCTGCCGTGCGATGCGGTGAGCACCGGCTCCGGCCTCACGCCGGCCGGCAGGCGGCCGAGCGGCTCGCCTAAAAACTCGACCACGAACTTGCGCACGCCCTTCGGCCGGTCGGTGCCGGCCTGGCCGCCATTGCCCTCGCGGGTCGCGACGACGCGGGCGAGGTTGCTCGGATAGGGCTCGTCCGCGACCCAGTGCAGGCGGTAGGCGAGGTCGTGCGAGGTGCCGGCGCGGGCGGGCTCGGCGGGCACCCACATCGCCACGACGTTGTCGTGGATCTCGTCGTCGGTGGCGTTCTCGACCAGCTGGACGCTGCCCTTGCCCCAGTCGCCGAGCGGCTCGACCCAGAGCGAGGGCCGGCGGTCGTAATAGACGCCGTCCTGGTAGTGGTCGAACAGGCGGTCGCGCTGCATCAGGCCGAAGCCGCGCGGGCGTTCGTCGGAGAAGGCCGAGACCATCGTGCGGGGCGGGTTGCGCAGCGGGCGCCAGATCCGCTCGCCGGTGCCCGTCCACAGCGCGAGACCGTCGGAATCGTGCACCTCCGGACGCCAGTCCACGGCGGTGGGCTTGGCGGTCTCGGAGAACCAGTACATCGAGGTAAGCGGCGCCAGGCCGAAGCGGCCGACATCCTTGCGCAGGTGCAGGCTCGCCTCGATGTCCATCACCACCGACTTGGTGCGGCGCATCTTGAAGCGGTAGGCGCCGGCGGCCGAAGGGCCGTCGAGCAGCGCCATCACCGTGACGGTGTCGGATTCCGCCGCCGGGGTCTCGAACCAGACATGGGTGAAGTCCGGGAATTCCTCGGGCCGGTCCGGCATCACCGTGTCGAGGGCGAGTCCCCTCGCCGAGAGGCCGTACTGGTAGAGTTCGCCGATCGCCCGGAAATACGAGGCGCCGAGGAACGCCACCCAGTCGTTGCGGCGCCAGTCGAGGGGGCCACCGCGGCGCTCCTGGAAGCGAAAACCCGCAAAGCCCGGATTCGGGGCTAGCCGCCTGGCCGGCGAATCCGCCGGCATCTCGAAAGCGGCCGGATCGTAGACGATCTCGCGGGCCTGGCCGCCCTCGACCACGTGCATCCGCACCGGCTTCTGGAAGTAGCGGCCGAGATGGAAGAACGTGACCGGGAAGGCGCTCGGGCCGTCGGCCCACAGGGCGTGGTCGGGCTTGAACTTCAGCTTGCCGTGGGCGTCGTAGTCGATCGCCTGCAGCACGTCCCGGTCGGGCACGGCCGGGGCCGCGTAGGGCCGGCCGGCCATCGCCTTTGCCCGCGCCTTGAGGGCGTCGAAGCTGAAGGGCTCGGGCTTGCCGAGGGGCAGTTCGGCGCTCAGGACCTGGGGGCCGGACCCGAGCAGGAGCGCGGCGCCGGCGAGCAGCGTGCGGCGATCGATCATCGGCGGCTCCTTAGCGGATCGGCTCGATGCTGGTGGCCCGTTGCCAGAGCTGGACCATGATGTAGAGGGCCAGCAGGCTGAACAGCCCCATCAGCACGTGGCCGACGGTGTCGCCGAGCTCGAAGATGCCGGCGAGCGCCCAGCCCGCCGCGATCGCCACCGCGAACACCTCGACGCCGACCAGCACCATGATGCTGAGGATGGTGACGAGGCTGCGGGGCTTGAGGGATCGTGATGCGGGCACGCGGCCTGACCCTTGTGTCTGTGTGGCGGGGCGATGGGCGTGCGAGGCGCCTATCGTTTCATGGCTCCGGGGACTAGCCTGAACCGCAGGCGCCGCGCAACCGCGCGGGAGCGGCCTCGCCGTACCGTCACGTCGAACCGTACGTCACTCAAGCCCGGATCACCGTAAGCCCCCGATGCCCGAGACCCCCGTCTTCTCCCGCGCCGCCTGTGCGGCTCCCCACCACCTCGCGGCCGAGGCCGGCCGGGCGATTCTCCAGGAAGGCGGCAACGCCGTCGAGGCGATGCTCGCCATGGCGGCGACCATCGCGGTGGTCTATCCGCACATGAACGGGCTCGGCGGCGACGGCTTCTGGCTGATCCGCGGTCCGAACGGCGTGGTGCGGGCGATCGAGGCCTGCGGGCCGGCCGGCAGCCTCGCGACGATCCGGCGCTACCGCGACAAGGGCTACGAGACGATCCCCGAGCGCGGGCCCGACGCGGCCCTGACGGTGGCCGGCGCGGTCGGCGGGTGGGCGCTGGCCCACGGCATCGCCCGCGACCTCGGCGGACGCCTGCCCCTCGACCTGCTGCTGTCCGACGCAGGGAGGCATGCCCGCGAGGGCGTGGCGGTATCCCCCTCCGAAGCCCGCTACGTGCCGAAGGAACTCGATACGCTCCACGACCAGCCGGGCTTCAAGGACACCTTCCTCATCGACGGCAAGATCCCGCAGGCAGGCACCCTGCGAAAGCTGCCGGCGCTCGCCGCGACCCTCGAACAGCTCGGCCATGCCGGGCTGGAGGACTTTTATCGCGGCGATATCGGCCGCGAGATCGCCGCCGACCTGGGGCGGGCCGACAGCCCGGTCACCCGCGGCGACATCGAGCGCTACCGGGCGGTGTCGCGGGCGCCGCTCTCGCTGAAGCTGTCGGGCGGCACGGTCTACAATTGCCCGCCGCCGAGCCAGGGCCTCGCCGCCCTCCTGATCCTCGGCCTCTACGAGCGTCTCGGCAGCATCCGCCCCGAGACGGCGGCCCACTACCACGGGCTGATCGAGGCGACGAAGCGCGCCTTCCGGATCCGCGACGCGGTGGTGACCGATTACGACCGCCTGCGCCACGATCCCGCGAGCTTCCTCGCACCGGAGCGCCTGGCGGCGGAGGCCGCGGCGATCCGCATGGACCGGGCCTCGGCCTATTCCGTCCGCCCGGTCGGCGACGGGGATACGGTGTGGATGGGGGCGGTCGACCAGCACGGCGTCGCGGTCTCCTACATCCAGTCGGTCTACTGGGAGTTCGGCTCCGGAATCGTCCTGCCGCGCACCGGCCTCACCTGGCAGAACCGCGGCGTCGCCTTCTCGCTCGATCCGAAGGCGGTCAACCCGCTGGAACCGGGGCGCCGGCCGTTCCATACCCTCAACCCCGCCATGGCCGTGCTGGCCGACGGGCGGGTCATGTCCTACGGCAGCATGGGCGGCGACGGGCAGCCGCAATTCCAGGCCCAGGTCTTCACCCGCTACGCGACCTACGGGATGGGCGTCGCCGAGGCGGTGGATGCCCCGCGCTTCCTGTTCGGCCGCACCTGGGGCGCCGAATCGATGAGCGTGAAGGTCGAGGATCGGTTCGAGTCCGCCTGCATCGCCGCGCTCTCGCGGATGGGCCACGAGGTCGAGGAACTCGGCGGGTCGTACATCGACTCGCTGGGCCATGCCGGCCTGCTGGTGCGCCACCCCGGCAACGGGCGGATCGAGGCGACGCATGATCCGCGGTCGGATGGTGGGGCGGCGGGGGTGTGAGCCGTCGCGCTCGCTGTCCGCAAATTCGGTGAATCCGGGTCCTGCCCGGTGATGTCGGATCAGAACGGATGAGCGGTGTTGAAAAGATAGCCGGAAATCTTGAGGGTATCGATCGCGAAGCTATGGGGCGGCGTTGTATGCAAGATCTGCACGCGTCGCCCCCGGTATCAGCTTCAGCTTCGCCAGCTCGATCGTGGCGAAGACCGGGATCGGATGACCGGCATCCGACACGCTCTGGCTTCCGAACTCGACAAGATACGCAGCACCACCGCCGAGAACGGACAGGACCGTTCCGCGCGCGCCCTCTTGAACGGTCTCTCCCTCGTCACCTGTCACATCGGTGCGAACCAAGACCTGATCGAGTTCGTGGATGACCGCGGATGCGACGGGAAGCGAGGTGTAGGCGAGGTGCGTGGTCACGGCGACACTCCTGAGGTTCAAGGAGACGCAGGTGCGAAGCTAGGCCGTAGTGAGAAATTAACTATCTGAGCCAGATGGCGATGGCCGCAAGCTTGACGAAACCCATGTAGTTGGCAAGCAACTTGTCATAGCGTGTGGCCACCCGCCGAAACTGCTTCAGCTTGTTGAAGAAGCGCTCGATCTGGTTGCGTTCCTTGTACACGTCGCGATCGAACTCACGTGCGACTTTGCGGTTGCGGCGCGGTGGGATCACCACCGTTGCGCCGCTTGCGCTCGCCACCTCGACCAAGCGGTCCGCATCGTAACCTTTGTCAGCGATCACAGAGCCAGGCTCGAACCCATCGATCAGCGCGCAGCCGCGTGTCACGTCGTGTTCCTGGCCAGGGCCGCCAATCAGCCGAACCGGCAAGCCAAGACCGTCCGTCGCCGCGTGGATCTTCGTCGTCAGGCCGCCGCGTGACCGACCCAAGCCCTGGGCATTCGCCCCCCTTTGACCTTGCGCGCTCCCGAAGCCTGACTGTGCGCGCGCACAATCGTCGCGTCCAGCATCAGCCAGTCCAGATCAGCTTCCTCGGCCAGGGCATCCAGCATCTCGTCCAATACACCACGAGAAATCCAGTCGTAGTAGCGCCGCTTGACCGTGTCGGGTTTGCCAAGACGCTCCGGAAGATCCTTCCAGCGGCCACCCGAGCGAGCCATCCAGAGCAGCGCGTCAAGAAAACGCCGGTTGTCGGCCCGGCGTCCACGTGTTCCTCTTCGACCGCCAGGCACCAACATCTTGAGGCGATCCCATTGCTCGTCCGTCAGGGCATCGTGATCTCGCGACATGGCCAGCACTCCTCCGGCCACAATCAGCAACCGCAACCTTGCGCCAGGCTGGCGATCGTTAATTTCTCACTGCAGCCTAGTGCGAACATCGCATCCCGGGCAAGGCATCCCGGGCAAGAGGCATGCGCGTCGACCGGAGACCGTGTCATACCAATGGCCCAAGATGCTGACGCATCGGGCCATTGAACCATCTCGAATTTTCTATGCCAAGCCAAAGGCTTGACGAAAATTCGAGAACGGAACCAAAGGTCGTTTCCAACGACCGTTGGTATCAGTCAGAGTTGCCGGGGCCAGTAACAATGTCCGGCTCACGGAAGCATGCCGACATGCGAAAGGCCCGGCACCTTACGGCACCGAGCCCTTCGCGATTTATCCATCCTGGCTTCAGCGCGGCGCCCGCTTCGCCAGGATCCGCTGCAGCGTGCGCCGGTGCATGTTCAGCCGGCGCGCCGTCTCCGAGACGTTCCGGCCGCACAGCTCGTAGACCCGCTGGATGTGCTCCCAGCGCACCCGGTCGGCCGACATCGGATTCTCCGGCGGGTCGGCCCGCTCGCCGGGCTCGGCCATCAGGGTGCCGTGGATCTCGTCGGCGTCCGCCGGCTTTGCCAGGTAGTCGAAGGCGCCGAGCTTCACCGCCGTCACGGCGGTGGCGATGTTGCCGTAGCCGGTGAGGATCACGCCGCGGGCTTCCGGCCGGCGCTCCTTCAGGCGGGCGATCACGTCGAGGCCGTTGCCGTCGCCGAGCCGCATGTCGATGACGGCAAAGGCCGGCGGCTTCGCCTCCACCGCCGAGACACCCTCGGCCACGCTTTCCGCGACATGGACCAGGTAGCCGCGGGCCTCCATGGCCCGGGCGAGGCGGGTCGAGAACGGCTTGTCGTCGTCCACGATCAGCAGGCTGCGGTCGGCGTGGTTGAGGAGGGCGTCGCCCTCCGGGATGGTGCCGGCCGGAGCCTCCGGGCTTAACGTTCCGTACTGCGTCATCAGGCGACGCTCCTTGCGAAGTTCAGTCAGTCTATTCAGAGAACTATATAGGAACGTCGCGGGCCTGCGTCAGGGGTGCGGCGTCGCCCGTACCCGAGTTTCGACGGCCTTTCGCCTCCCTCTCGAAAACGTGACGGGGCCAGGCGATCCGCACCACCGCGCCGGTCGAGGGATCGACCGCGTTGGCGAGGTTGAGCTGCGCGCCGGAGCGCTCGATCAGCGTCTTGGCGATGAAGAGGCCGAGGCCGAGGCCGGTCCCGCCATCCGGTCCGTCCTTGGCGGCGCTGCGGGTGCTGACATAGGGCTCGCCGACCCGCAGCAGCACGTCGGGGGCAAAGCCCGGCCCGTCGTCGCGGATCTCCAGCGAGACCCGGTCCGGCGACCAGCGCGCCTCGATCGACACGCAGCTTTCCGCGAAATCGACCGCGTTGTCGACGATGTTGCCGAGGCCGAACATCACCCCGGGATTGCGCCGGCAGGCCGGCTCCGGTCCCTCGCCCTTGGTCGTCACGTCGAGGACGATGCCGAGCGCGCGCTGGGGCGCCACCAGTTCCTCGACGAGGTGGCTCAGGGAGATGGTCTCGATGAAGCCGCCCTGGTCGGCATCGAGCGAGGTGAGCTTGGAGAGGATGCCGCGGCAGCGCTCGACCTGGTCGCGCAGGAGCGCCAGGTCCTCGGCGACGCTCGGGGAGGCGCTCGGCCCGAGCTGCCGGTCGAGTTCCTTGGCCACCACCGTGATGGTGGCGAGCGGCGTGCCGAGCTCGTGGGCGGCGGCCGCCGCCAGCCCGTCGAGCTGCGACAGGTGCTGCTCGCGGGCGAGCACGAGTTCGGTCGCGGCCAGCGCCTGGGCGAGCTGGCGCGCCTCCTCGGCGACGCGCCAGGCGTAAACTCCCGTAAAGGCGGTTCCGAGCAGGATCGCGGTCCAGACGCCCGACACGTACAGGAACGGCAATTCGAGCTTCTCCCCGGCGAACCACGGCAGCGGCCGGTAGACGAGCGCGAGCAGCGTCGAGAGGCCGACGGCCAGGAGGCCGAGCGCCAGGGTCCGGGCCGGGGGGAGGGCGGTGGCGGAGATCAGCACGGGGGCGAGGAACAGGAGGGCGAAGGGGTTCTGCAGGCCGCCGGTGAGGAAGAGGAGGGCGGCGAGCTGGATGATGTCGAAGGCGAGCAGCAGCACCGCGGCGTCGTCGCTGAGGCGGTGGCTCGCCGGATAGCGGATGCGCAGGGTGAGGTTGAGCCAGGACGAGGCCGCGATGACGAGGAAGCACCAGCCGAAGGGCAGGGGCAGGCCGAGCCCGAAATGGGCGCCGGCCACCGCCGCGCCCTGGCCCGCCACCGCGAGCCAGCGCAGCCGCACCAGGGTGTCGAGGCGCAGGTGGCGGGCGTCGCGCACCAGGTCGGCTTGCAGGGTTTCGAACATGCCTGACACCATAGTGCGCGCCCGCCCGCCGGCCAGGGCGGGGAGATGGAAACCCTTCGCGCTCCAGTGCGTTGCCTTCGACGGCGAACGTGCCGGTTCAGGGCCGGCGCATGGCCGGTCCGGGCCGGTCATCGCACTGCACAAGGCACACGCGGGAGTTGAGGTAAAAAAGGCACAGTTCCACCTTTTGACACCTTGGATTTCCGTAAGTGTTGCCCTTCAATATCGGACCTCTATTGTCCTGACTCCCAATCGGGACAGGCGTCTCCCGGCGGCGGTGCGCGCGCCTCTGGGTCAATCGTGGACGGTGGCGTCATGGATCTCTCGTATTTCTGGTATGAAGCCGCGCACTGGATGTTGACGCCTGCCCGTGCGGCCGCCGACGCCACGCAGCTCGCGTTCAAGAACCCGGTCAACCCGATCACCTACACGCCCTATGGCCGGACCGTGTCGGCGGCCTGCGAGATGTTCGAGCGCACCACGCGCCGCTACGGCAAGCCGGCCTTCAACCTGCCCAGCACCGTCGTCGAGGGCGTGGTCACGGACGTGACCGAGCGGATCGTGTGGTCGAAGCCGTTCTGTCAGGTCATCAAGTTCGACCGCGCCCTGAAGCGCCCGACGGCGCAGGCCCAGCCGAAGGTGCTGGTGGTGGCGCCGATGTCGGGCCACTACGCCACGCTCCTGCGCGGCACCGTCGAGGCGATGCTGCCCGCCCACGAGGTGATGATCACCGACTGGATCGACGCCCGCATGGTGCCGCTCGAGGCCGGCCGCTTCGACCTCGACGATTACATCGACTACCTGATCGAGATGTTCCAGGCCCTGGGGCCGGACCTGCACGTGATCGCGGTGTGCCAGCCCTCGGTGCCGGTCTTCGCCGCCGTCGCCCGCATGGAGGCCGAGGGCATGCAGGGCGTGCCGACCTCGATGACCCTGATGGGCGGCCCGATCGACACCCGCCGCTCGCCCACCGCGGTGAACTGCCTCGCCGCCGAGCGCGGCTCGGAGTGGTTCAAGCGCAACTGCATCACCGTGGTGCCGCCGGGCTATCCCGGCACCTGGCGCGAGGTCTATCCCGGATTCTTCCAGCTCTCCGGCTTCATGGGCATGAACCTCGACCGTCACCTGACGGCGCATTGGGACATGTTCAAGCACCTGGTGCGCGACGACGGCGACTCGGCCGAGAAGCACCGCGACTTCTACGACGAGTACCTGTCGGTGATGGACCTGACGGCGGAGTTCTACCTCCAGACCGTCAACACCGTCTTCGTCGAGCACGCCCTGCCGAAGGGCACGATGCGCCACCGCGACAAGCCCGTCGATCCCGGCGCGATCCGCCACTGCGCCATCATGGCGGTCGAGGGCGAGAAGGACGACATCTCGGGCGTCGGCCAGACCCTCGCGGCCCTCGACCTGACGACGAACCTCTCGGCCGAGCGCAAGCTCTACCACCTGCAGCAGGGCGTCGGCCATTACGGCGTCTTCAACGGCTCGCGCTTCCGCGCCAACATCGCGCCCCGCATCTCCGCCTTCATGCACGAGATGCAGGGCACGCAGGCCCTCGCCGACCTGCGCGAGGCGTCCTGATCCTCTCCATCCGGCGCCGCCCCCGCGGCGCCGGTCCTTCGCCCTGACGCCTCACCATGACGACGTCGCCGGTCCGCCGCCTGCGCGCCTGGGTCGCCGGACTTCTCGGCCTCGCGCGACGCACCGGGACGCTGACAGGCTCCGGGTCTCCCGGATACAAGGGTGGCATGCGAGTCGCGCTCCTTCGCCGTTCGGCGCCCGAACCCAGCCACGTCACCGTCATCCACGCCGGCACCTGCTACCCGGTCGCCGTGCGCCGCCGCGCGACCGCGCGGCGCATCACCCTGCGGGTGTCGAGCGCCACCGGCGAGATCGTCCTGACCCTGCCGGAGCGCACCGCCCTCGCCGCCGCGCAGGCCTTCGCCGATTCCCACGGCGCCTGGATCGCCGCCCGGGTGGCCAAGCTCCCCGAGCGCGTCGCCTTCGTCCCGGGCGCGTTGGTGCCCCTGCGCGGCGTTCCCCACCGCATCCTGCACTGGTCGACGACGTCCGGCGCCACCCTCGCCACGACCGAGCCGGACGGCACGCCGGTGATCGCGGTCTCCTGCGGGCTGCCCCACGTAGCGCGTCGGGTCCGCGACTTCCTGGAGGCCGAGGCGCGGCGCGACCTCACCGAGGCGGTGGCGCGCCATGCCGGGGCGCTGGGCCGGACGCCGAAGCGCCTGACGGTGCGCGACACCCGCAGCCGCTGGGGCTCGTGCTCGGCCGCCGGCCACCTGAATTTTTCCTGGCGGCTGATCATGGCGCCGCCCGCGGTGCTCGACTACCTCGCGGCGCACGAGGTCTCGCACCTCGCCGAGATGAACCACTCGGATCGGTTCTGGCGCGTCGTCGAGACGCTGTCCCCGGGCTACGACGAGCCCGAGGCCTGGCTGAAGCGGCACGGGACGGAGCTGCACCGCTACGGGTGATCGGGCCGAGGGCCTATCGCGATTCGCTCTGAGAAATCTCGAACCGTCCGGGTCATTCCGGGCTCCGCTTCGCGGCCTTGGAATGACCCGGAGGATGGTCATTCCGTCGCGGTAAAGACAGATTCGGCCGCTCAGCCCTTCGTCCGCACCACCACGACGCGCTGCGCCGGCCAGGCCGGGCGCGGATCGACGTGGCCCGGGTTGAGGGTGCGCGGCGCGATGCTGTCGCAGGTCTCGCGCTGGCGCAGGATGACCTCGCCGTACTCGCCCCGGCGCCGGATCGTCCCGCCGTCGCGGCAGAACCCGGCGATCTCGGCCGAGCGCGAGGCCCGGCGACCGCGCGGGTTGCGCGGCACGGGCGGGTGCTCGATCGTCAGCGTCGCGTCCCGGTTGAGCGAGCGCTCGACATAGGTGGTCTCGCCGATCGGCAGCGACTGGGCTTGGGCATACCCGGCGGTCAGGACCAGGAGGGCGAGGGTGGGGGCGGCGAGTCTCATCGTGGGCTCTCGCGAAGAGGGGCGGATCCGGGGCGGTCGAGCCGGTATGAACCGGAAACCATGCACAACCGTGAACGGCACGCGGCCCCGGACGCGGCCGGACGGGATCCTCCTGCTAAGCCCGTTTCCCTCCGCGGGTTCCCGACCCGAACGGGCGCCTCGGCTTGACAGCATCCCGGCCCCGTGGTCGGAACGCCCCCGGGACCGGCGGATGGCCGGGGCAGCGGAGCGGTGAACGGCGTGGGAGACAGCTTGCAACGGATCGGACGCCGGGTGCGGGCCGCCACCCTCGGATTCGCGCTCGCGGTCGGCCTGCCGGCCGGGACCGCCCTGGCGCAGGGCGCGGTCAAGCAGACCTTCGACGACTGGCAGCTGCGCTGCGAGACGCCCGCCGGCGCCAAGGCCGAGCAATGCGCCCTGGTGCAGTACGTCGCCGCCGAGGACCGGCCGAACCTGTCGCTCGTGGTGATCGTGTTGAAGACCGCCGACAACCGCGGCACCCTGCTGCGGGTCGTGGCGCCGCTCGGCGTGCTCCTGCCCTCCGGCCTCGGCCTGAAGGTCGACCAGGCGGAGATCGGCCGCACCTCCTTCGTGCGCTGCCTCTCCACTGGCTGCGTCGCCGAGGTGGTGATGGACGACAAGCTCATCACCCAGCTCAAGACCGGCAAGCAGGCCACCTTCATCGTCTTCCAGACGCCCGAGGAAGGGGTGGGCATCCCCCTGTCCCTCAAGGGGTTCAAGGAAGGCTTCGACAGCCTGAAGTGATCGACGAGCGGGAGCGAATTGTGACGGCCGGTTGTCTTCGTAGCTTGAGCCTCGGTCCCCTCGCCCTGGCGTTCAGCCTGCTCGCCGCGTCGGCGCAGGCGCAGAACGCGGCGCCGCCGGACGAGGGCAATCCCTTCACCAACATCTTCAAGTACGGCGGCACCACCAAGCCGCCCGAGGCGCCGCCCAGCCTCGACGACGTCTATTGCCCGACCATCGACGTGGCCGAGGGCGGCGCCTCGCTCCAGACCATGGCGGGAAGCACGGTGCGGACGCAGATCCGCCTCGGACAGGTCAGCCGTTCCTGCCAGCCCGGGGCGAACGGCGGCATCGTCGTCACGGTCGGCGTGCAGGGCATGGTCCTGCTCGGGCCCGGCGGCGCCCCCGGCCGCTTCAACGCCCCGGTGACCGTCACGGTGAAGAACGGCAGCCAGGTCATCGCCCGGCGCAGCCGCCAGGGCTCCGCGACGATTCCCGCCGGCCAGGCCAGCGGCAGCTTCACCGTGGTGGAGGAGGGGATCGTCGTTCCGGCCAACCTCGCGCGCGACTTCGAGATCGAGGTCGGCCTCGGCAGCTCGGGCAAGCCCGCACGGGCGCCCCGGCGCAAGCCCGCCGCCGCAGCGCCGGCCGACGGTTGACCGCCCGGGTGGCGGCGAGGGAGGCAACCTGGCGTCTCGCCCCCCGCCCTGACGATCCGGATTTCTCCCGCGCCCTGGTCTTCGAACGGCTGCCGGCCGGGCGCTGGCTCGCCCTCGACTTCGCCCTCGACCGCTTCGCCGCGCCGGTGCGGCCGGTTCTGCGCTTCGCGAAGCGCGACGGCAGCCACGAGGATGCGCTGCTGCCCGGACCGGTGCTCGGACGCGCCTCGTGGCTCGGTCCGGTCCCGCCCGGCACCGAGGACATCCGTCTCGCCGCCCCGCAGGAGGGATTCCGGATCGAGACGGCGCGGCTCCTGTCGCGCATGGCCGTCCTCGCCCTTTGCGCCCGCCGCCGGCCGGACAGGCTGCCGATCGCGCTCTACCAGTGGCTGCGCCGCGACGCGCGCCGCCTGCGCAACACCCTGCGCATCGCGGCCTGCGTGCGGCCGGTTTCGCGATACCCGGTCTGGAAGGCGGAGCATGCGCGGCCGTTCGAGCCCGCCTTCGACCGGGTGCCCGCGGGTCTGCCGCGTCTCGGCCTGATCCTGGAGGCGGGGCCGGAGGACGAGGCGGCGGTCCGGCGCACCCTCGCGGCGCTGCTGGCGCAGAGCCATCGCGACTGGCGCCTCGCCCTGCGCTGGCGGGGCCCGGTGCCCGCCGGCCTTCCGGGCGATCCGCGGATCGCCGCCGATCCCGTCCCGGACGGAGCCGCGACCGGATTCCTGCATCCCGGCGACGCCCTCGCCCCCGACGCGCTCGCCCATCTCGCCGCCGCCTTCGCGGGAGCGGAGCCCGCCGACCTCGCCTACGCCGACAGCGAGGTCGAGACGCCCGAGGGCCTGCGACCCCGGCTCACGCCGGGATGGAGCCCGGACCTCGCCCTGACCACGCTCTATCCCGGGCGGCCGCTCCTCGTGGGGGTGGATCTCGTGGCGCGGAGCGGCTGGCGGCCGGGGCAGGGTGCCCGCGCGCTCCTGCTCGCCGCGACCCTGGCGGGACCTCGGCGCGTCCGGCGCATCCCCCGCCTCCTCGCCCGCGTCGCCCCGGAGGCGCCGGATCCCGACGGCCACGCCGCGGACCTCGCGGTGGCGCTGCGCCGTGCCGGCAATCCCGCCGTGCCGGTGCGGAACGGCGACATCCTCGACCTCGACTGGCCGCTGCCCGACCCGCCGCCGCTCGTCTCGGTCATCGTCCCGACCCGCGACCGGCCGGAACTGCTGCGCGTCGCCGTGCGGGGCGTGCTGCACGACACCGCCTATCCGGCCCTCGAACTGGTCATCGTCGACAACGGCTCGACCGATCCGGCGGTCGCCGCCCTCTACGCCGAGTGGGAGACGGACAAGCGGGTGCGCCGCCTCGACCATCCGGGTCCGTTCAACTTCTCGCGCCTCGTCAACGACGGCGCCAGCGCGAGCCGCGGCGAGGTTCTGGTGCTCCTCAACAACGACGTGGAGGTGCTGCATCCCGACTGGCTCTCCGCGATGGTGCGCCAGGCCCTGCGGCCGGAGGTCGGGGCCGTCGGGGCGAAGCTCCTGTTCGGCAACGGCCGGATCCAGCATGCCGGGGTCGTGGTCGGGCTCGGCGGCCGGGCCGGGCACATCCTGCGCAACCGCCCCGCCGACACGCCCGGCCATCTCGGCCGCCTCACCGTCGCGCACGAGGTCGCCGGCGTCACCGCCGCCTGCCTGGCGGTGGCGCGCCGCAAGTTCGAGGCGGTCGGCGGGCTCGATGCCGAGGCGTTTCCGGTCGATTTCAACGACATCGACCTCTGCCTGCGCCTCGGCGCCCGCGGCTGGCGGTCGGTCTGGACCCCGCGTGCCGTGCTCGCCCACCACGAATCGGTCAGCCGCGGTCCCAGCGTCGGCCCGGCCCGGGCCCGATTCGAGGCGGAGGGCGACCGCTTCGCCGCGCGCTGGCGCTCGGTGATCCGGGACGACCCGTATTACCACCCGGCCTTCTCGGTCACGACCTTCGGGGAGGAGCTGGAATGAGGCTGCCGCCTCACCCGGCCTTCGACATCGTGCGCTTCGCCGAACGACAGCCCGGGCCCGCCCGGCGCTGGCTCGTCCGGTTGCTGCTGGCGCTGATGCGCCCGGGCGAGGCCTGGGCGGTCGCCCGGGCGCTCCTCGCCGGCAAGAAAGTGCGCGCCCGCGACCGTGCCGCGATCCTCTGGGGCGCCCGCCACGCCCTCCGGCCGCCGCCGTTGCCGACCGGCGAGGCCGAGGCGGTCCCGAGCCTGCGCGTCGCGACCCCGGCCGAGATCCTGTCCGGCGGGGGCGGCGCGGCCGCGGTCGTCGTGCTGACGGCCCCGGGTCACCGGCTCGTGCCGGGCGCGCCCACCGCCATCGCGGAGGCCTTCGCGGCCGATCCCAACCTTGGCGCCCTCTATGGCGACGCCGTGGTGCTCGGGCGCGGGGGTGAGCCCCGGCTGCCGATCCTGCGCCCGGCCTTCGACCCCGATTACCTGCTCGCCGCCGACCTCATCGGCCCGGTGGTCGCGGTCCGCCGGTCGGTGCTCGACCGGCTCGGGCTCGATCCCGCCCTGCCGGGTGCCGAACCCGCCGACCTTCTGTTGCGGCTCGCGGCCGAGAACCCGCGGGCGATCCGCCACCTGCCGCGCATTCTCTCGACCTGGTCGCCCTTCGCGGCCGACCCGCCCGAGGGCTGGGGGCAGTCGCGCCGGGCCCTCGCCGAGCGCCATCTCGCGGGAGCCGGCCGCGTCGAAGCCGCCGGCGGGATCCTCACCCTGCGCCGCGACCTGCCCGTGCCGCCCCTCGCCAGCCTGATCATCCCGACCCGCGACCGGGTCGAGCTGCTGCGGGCCTGCATCGAGAGCATCCGGGCCCGGACCGACTGGCCGTCCCTCGAGATCATCGTCTGCGACAACGACAGCCGCCATCCCCGCACGCTCGCCTATCTCCGGCGGCTGGCGGGGAGGGCGTGCGCGTGCTGCCCTGCCCGGGCCCGTTCAATTTCGCGGCGATGAACAACCGGGCGGCCGCCGAGGCGCAGGGCGGGCTCCTGGTCTTCGTCAACAACGACGTGGTGGCCTGTCAGGGCGACTGGCTGCGCCGGATGGCCGAGGAGGCCCTGCGGCCGGGGGTCGGCGCGGTCGGCGCGAAGCTCCTCGACGTGCGCGAGCGGATCCAGCACGGCGGCATCGTGCTCGGTACCGGCGGCCTCGTCACCCATGCCCACCGCCACATCCCCGGCACGGCGCCGGGCTATCTCGCGTCGCTGCGGGCGACGCACCGGGTCTCGGCGGTCACGGCGGCCTGCCTGGCGGTCGAGACACACAAGTTCCGGATGGTCGGCGGCTTCGACGAGGCGACCTTCGCCGTCGATTTCAACGACGTCGATCTTTGCCTGCGCCTGGAGGCGGCAGGCTGTCGCACGCTGATGGTGCCGGGCGCCGTGCTCCATCACCACGAGGCCGCGAGCCGGCGCTGGAACCCGGAGGCGCGCACCCGCCACGAGGCCGAGGTGGCGGCGTTGCGGGCGCGGTGGGGGGCGCGTCTGGATGCCGATCCCTGGTACCACCCGGGCTTCGATCCGCAGGCGGGGACGTATGTCCGGTTGCGGGCAGGGGCCCGGTGACGAGGTCTCCGACCGAATCACGACGATCGTGACGCCCTCCGGGTCGTCTCCGGTGGGTGTGATCTAGGCTGCTCGCGCCCTTCGACCAAGTCGCATCGTCTTTCGGCGATGCAGCGCCCATCATCGGTGCTTACTAGCCGAATTTCGCACGATTACGTGGGATTCGTGAAGTCATTCAGAGCCTGGTTTAGCTGAGAGATTTGACGAACACTGAGAGATATCAAGAGATATCCTACCTTCCCACCTCATCCTGAGGTGTCAGTCGATCGCAGATCGACTGACCTCGAAGGAGGGCTCCAGAACTCTCAGGGCTAGCTGGAAGTCTCCTTCGAGGTCAGCCGATTTTCAATCGGCTAACACCTCAGGATGAGGTTGGAGGGTAGGATGATCCCGCCCGCCTCAAGTCTTGGGTAAAAATCCTGCTCAGACAGGCTCTCAGACCGCTGGTCTTCCTGTGTCTTCCGCGGCGAACCGGCGCCGGCTTCGTCGTCAGATGCGTCAGCCCGCCTCCTCCGGCTCCGGGCCGCGGGTCTGGTCGAGGGCCTTGCCCGTCCGCTCCTTGCCCTCGCCCGTTTCGTCCTTGCCGACGACCCGCTCCGGCCCCTTCAAGGCCACCGTCGTGCCGGTGCGGGCGGCCTCGTAGATCGCCTCCATCAGGATCTGGTCCTGCAAGCCCTCCTCGCCCGGGGTGCGGGGCGTACGGTTCTCCAGGATGCAGGTCGCCATGTGGTCGATCTCGAGGGCGAACTGGTTCTTCTCCCCCAGCACCCGCTCCTCCTTCGCCTCGGCCTTGCCCTCGCGGTGGCTCAGGAAAAGGCGCTGGCCCTGATACGCGAAGGCGTTCTGGAGCTGGATCGCGCCGCCCTCGGCCTGGACGGTGAGCGAGCGGGTCTCGTGCGCGCCGTAGCTGGTGGAGCAGAGCGCCAGCGCGCCGGACGGAAACCGCAGGGTGAACGCGACCGTCTCCTCGACCTCGCGATAGAGCGGATCGTCGGGCGAGTGGATCTGCGCCTGGACCGAGACCGGCTCCTCGCCGGTGAGCGCCCGCACGCCGTTGAGGCAGTAGAGCCCGATATCCGGCAGCGCGCCGCCGCCGGCCAGGGCCGACTTCATCCGCCACTGCTCGGGCAGGCTCATGGTCTGGGTGTTGGTCGCCTCGATCAGCTTGACCTTGCCGTATTTCCCGCTGCGCGCAAGCCGCACGACCTCGCGGTTATGGGGCTCGTACTGGCAGCGATAGGCGATCATCAGCTTCACCTTCGCCCGCGCGCAGGCATCGATCATCGCCCGCGCCTCGCCCGAGGAGACCGCCATCGGCTTCTCGCACAGGACGTGCTTGCCGGCGCCCGCCGCGGCGATCACCTGGTCGCGGTGGAGCGCGTTCGGGGTCACGATGTAGACCGCCTTCACCTCCGGGTTGCGGGCGAGCGCGTCCCAGCCGTCATAGCCGTAGACCGCATCGGGCCTGACGCCGTATTGCGCCGCCACCGCTTTGGCCTTCTCCGGCGAGCCCGACATCAGGGCGACGAGCTTCGCCTTGCGGCACTGAGTGAGCGCGGGAAGGATCTCCTCCAGCGACAGCCGGCCGAGGCCGACGACCGCGAAGCCGACCCGCTCGCCCGGCGGCAGCGGTGCCGGCGGCGGCGCGGAAGGGCGGTCGGAGGGGCCGCGCCAGTTCGGAAACGTCACCTTGCCGTTCTCGACCTTGCCGGTATCGACCGGCCGCTCGGGTCCGGGCGTTCCTTGCGCCGCCGCGCTGCCGAGTCCGACCAGGGTGGCGCCACCAGCCATCATCAGGCTCCGGCGCGAGAGGGCGGTGACATCGTCCGGCATCGGGCAACCATCCGTTGGGCCAAAGAGCCTGCGCAACGTGCCGGGGATGGGAGGGTTCCGCTGCCGGCCGGCGCCGGACCGGACAAGCGAAAGGCCGGCTCTCCCGGGCCGGCCTTCCAAAAAACTCCAGGCGGAAAAGAACGGACTATTCGCCCGCCATCATCTCCGGCGAGAAATGCCCGCACCAATCCTGCGCCGAGACCACCGGCCAGAGGCCGTGGCCCTGCGGCTCGGGCTGGCTCACCGGCGGGTTGAAGCGGCACAGGCCCTCCTCGCCCTGGGCCGAGGCGCCGTTGAGCTTGTGGTCGTCGAAGTAGCGGCAGCTGCGGCAGTTCGCGGACGGGTTCGTCGCCATCGTGTGCCTCCGTGCAAATCAGAACGATTCCAATCGAGCAGATAACGGGGGGCCGGGCGGCGGGTTCCCGGGTGACCCGATGCGGCTTTCGACCACGGGGGAAAGACAGGTTCCGTCTTGAACATATCAGGAACGACCGCCAGTTTGCGGAGATGGATGACGCCCTGAAGAAGAAGCTCACGGTTCTCGCCGACGCGGCGAAATACGATGCCTCCTGCGCCTCGTCGGGGGCGCCGAAGCGCAAGGCTGAGGCCGGCGGGCTCGGCTCGACCACCGGGGCGGGCATCTGCCATGCCTACACGCCGGACGGGCGCTGCGTCTCGCTGCTCAAGATCCTGCTCACCAATTACTGCCTGTTCGACTGCGCCTATTGCGTCAACCGGCGCTCCTCGAACGTGCGGCGGGCGAAGTTCTCGGTCGACGAGGTGGTGACGCTGACGGTCGAGTTCTACAAGCGCAACTACATCGAGGGATTGTTCCTCTCCTCCGGCATCATCCGCTCGCCCGACCACACGATGGAACAGCTGATCCGGGTGGCGAAGACCCTGCGCCAGCGCCACGGCTTCCGCGGCTACATCCACCTGAAGACTATCCCTGAGGCGAGCCCGTGGCTGATCGAGCAGGCCGGGCTCTATGCCGACCGGCTGTCGATCAACCTCGAACTGCCGACCGAGGCAAGCCTGGAGCGGCTGGCGCCGGAGAAGGACGGCGCGGCGATCCAGACCGCGATGGGCCAGATGGGCGAGCGCATCCTGCAGGCCAAGGAGGAGAAGCGCCGTTTCGCCCCGGCCGGGCAATCGACCCAGGTCATCGTCGGCGCCGATGCCAGCACCGACGAATCGCTGATCCGCACCAGCGCCCGCCTCTACGACCATTACGGCTTGAAGCGGATCTACTACTCGGCGTTCAGCCCGATTCCCGACGCCGCCTCGATCCTGCCGAGCAAATCGCCGCCGCTGCAGCGCGAGCATCGGCTGTACCAGGCCGACTGGCTGATGCGGTACTACGAGTTCTCGCCCGACGACGTGGCGGGGGCGACCGAATCCGGCATGCTCGCCCTCGACGTCGACCCGAAGCTCGCCTGGGCCCTGCGCAACCGGGACCGCTTCCCCGTCGACGTCAACACCGCCGACCGGGAGATGCTGCTGCGGGTGCCGGGCCTCGGCGTGCGGGCGGTGGACAAGATCGTGGCGGCGCGCCGCCACGCGACCCTGCGGCTCGACGACGTCGCCCGCCTGACCTCGGGCCTGAAGCGCGCCCGGCCGTTCCTGATCGCGGCCGATTACGCGCCGACCCGGCTCACCGACCGGCTCGACCTGCGCGCGCGCCTCGCCGAGCCGCCGCGCCAGCTGAGCCTGTTCTAGATGGGCGCCCACACGATCCGGCTCGAACCCGGCGCCGACCTCGACGGGTTTCGCACCGCGATCCGACACCTCGTCCCCGCCGGCATCCCGCCCGAGACGGTGACGTGGATCGAGGGCGATGCCGCCTCGCTGTTCCCCGAGGAGGAGCCGACGGAGCCCGGCCCGCCGCTCGCCCTGCCGCGGGCGGCGGCAGCCCTGATCCCGCCGGTCGTCATGCACCGCGATCCCGAGCGCTACGGCCTCCTCCACCGGATGGTCTGGCGGGTGGCGCGAGGAGAGCGCCACCTGGCGGAGGTGGCGAGCGACCCGCTCGTCCATCGTCTGGCCATGATGCGAAAGAGCGTGGCCCGCGACCTGCACAAGATGCACGCCTTCCTGCGCTTCCGCCGGGCAGGGGAGGGAGCGGGCGGGCGCGAGCGTTTCGCCGCCTGGTTCGAGCCCGAGCATCACATCCTGGCGGAGGCGGCGCCGTTCTTCTCCGCGCGCTTCCCGTCGTTCGACTGGTCGATCCTGACGCCGGACGGCTCGGCCCATTGGGACGGCCGGGCCCTGCGCTTCGGGCCGCCGGGCCGGCGCGAGGACGTGCCGGAACAGGACGCCTTCGAGGCCGGCTGGACCGATTACTATTCCAGCACCTTCAACCCCGCCCGCACCAACCTGGCGGCGATGCGGGCCGAGATGCCCAAGAAATACTGGCACAACATGCCCGAGACCGCAGCGATCGCCGGCCTGGTGCGCGAGGCCGGCCGGCGGACCAGCGAGATGATCGCCCGGGCGCCCGAGGCGCCGGTCAAGCGCGTGCCCGCGCGCGCGCTCGCCGCGATGGCGGCGCAGGAGCCGGCCTCGCTGGAGGCGCTGAACGCGATCATCCGCGCCTCCGCGCCGCTGGTCCCGGGCGCGACGCAGGCCGTGCTCGGCGAAGGCCCACTGGGTGCGGACATCGCCTTCGTCGGCGAGCAGCCGGGCGACCAGGAGGATCTGCAGGGACGGCCCTTCGTCGGCCCGGCGGGGCAGCTCCTGTCGCGAGCCCTGCGCGAGGCCGGGATCGACCGCGATCGCGCCTATCTCACCAATGCGGTCAAGCATTTCAAGTTCGAGCAGCGCGGCAAGCGGCGCATCCACCAGAAGCCCGGTGCCGGCGAGGTGGCGCATTACCGCTGGTGGCTCGAACGCGAGCTCGCCTTCGTGGCACCGCGCCTCGTCGTCGCGCTCGGGGCCACCGCCGTGCTGGCGCTCTCCGGCCGGCAGGTGCCGATCACCCGCGCCCGCGGGCCCGCGACCTTCGACGACAAGCCGTATCGGGGCTTCGTCACCGTCCACCCCTCCTACCTGCTGCGCCTGCCCGACGAGGCAAGGGGGGAGGCCTATGCCGGGTTCGTCGCCGACCTGCGGCGGGCGGCGGCCCTCGCGGCGGAGCCGAGAGCCGCGTGAACCCAGCCGCTCACCGCGCGTCAACGCTGCGTTGCGGCAACCAACCGTCCGCTGCCGAGTTTGTCGCCAGACCAAATCGGGAAACGAGGACCATGAGGCTGATCGTGTCCGCCCTCGCGGCGGGAGCTTGCCTGGCCGGTGCCGTCGCGCCGGCTCTTGCCAGAACCAGCGCCAAGGCACCGAACCGCTTCGACGGCACCTGGAGCGTCGAGGTCATCACCGAGAGCGGGGCCTGCGACAAGGCCTACCGCTACGGCGTCATCATCGAGAACGGCCAGGCCCGCTATGCCGGCGGCGGCGACTTCACCGTGACGGGCCGGGTGCAGCCGAGCGGCGCCGTGCGGGCGACGATCAGCCGGGGCGATGCCGCCGCGCAGGTCGTCGGCCGGCTCGCCGAGGGCACCGGCAACGGCAACTGGAGCACCTCCGGCGGCGCCTCCTGCAAGGGCCGGTGGAACGCCGAGCGCCGCGGCTGAGACGGTGCCGCGGCTCAAGCACTGGCTGTGTATGGATGTCCCACTCGCGACCTCGTTCTGATGTGCGAGCGAGGCGAGCCTCGAAGGAGGGCTCCAGAAGTCTCCGAGCTGACTGGAGATCTCCTTCGAGGTCAGTCGATCAGAGCCTGTTTGACCTAATTAAGCACTTACTCCCACACACGACCTCATCCTGAGGTGTTAGCCCATCGAAGATGGGCTGACCTCGAAGGAGGGCTCCAGGGATCGCGAAGACTTCTGGAGCCCTCCTTCGAGGCTCCTTTCAGTCGCACCTCAGGATGAGGTCGCGAGAGGGATGAAAAAGGTCGTTGCAGCTAAGTTTTCGCAAATCAAACAGGCGCTCAGAGACCGGCTGACACCTCAGGATGAGGTGGCGAATGGGAATGGCTGACGCCGCAGATCGCATCATTCCTGCGGCGGTCCCCGACGCTCGCCATAGGTATGCGCTTCCTCGGGGAAGCGTCCGGACCGGACCTCGTCGGCGTAGGTGCGTACCGCCGCGTCGATCTCGTCGCGCAGGCGCCCGAACGGCCTGACGAATTTCGGAATGCGCTCGGACAGGCCGAGCATGTCCTCCAGGACGAGGATCTGGCCGTCGCAGAACGGCGAGGCGCCGATGCCGATGGTGGCCGCCGTCACCTCCGGCGCGCTCGCGATCGCCCGGGCCACCGGCTCGACGATGCCCTCCAGCACGATCGCGAAGGCGCCGGCCTCGCTGATCGCCCGGGCATCCTCCAGGAGCAGGCGCGGGGCGTCCGGTCCTTTCCCTTGCACCCGGAAGCCGCCCATCGTGTGGATCGATTGCGGCGTGAGGCCGACATGGCCCATCACCGGCACGCCGCGCCGGGTCAGAAACGCCACCGTCTCGGCCAGGTGCGCCCCGCCTTCCAGCTTCACCGCCCCGGCGCCGGTTTCCTTCAGGATGCGGGCCGCGCTGGTGAAGGCCTGCTCGCGGCTCGCCTCGTAGGAGCCGAAGGGCATGTCGACCACGACGAGGGCTCGGGCCGTGCCCCGCATCACCGCCTGCGCCTGGAGGATCATCATGTCCAGGGTCACGGGCAGGGTCGAATCGAGCCCGTGCATCACCATGCCGAGAGAGTCGCCGACCAGGACGATGTCGCAATGCGGATCGATGAGGCGCGCCATCTGCGCGTGGCAGGCGGTCAGCGCGACGATCTTGCCGCCGTCGGCCTTGCGCCGGGCGATGTCCAGGGTCGTCAGACGGCGGGATTCCACGACCTGCGACATGGTGCCGGCTCCTCGTTCCGGCGGGGGCCCCGCCCGGTTGCGCGGGGCTTTATAGAAGGCCCCGGCCCCCGGTGCAGCCCGTACGAGCGGGGGGCGGTCTCTGCTCGGCTAAGCTTCGGGCGCCAATCACACGACTCTGAAAATTCGACATCCCGATCGGATTTTGCCCAAGATCCGCCCTTGATCGGCACGAGGCTTGCCGGGACGAAAGCGGTTGATTCGGCCGAGGCCCGGATATGAGAGTTCTGCTGTACGGCGCGATCTGCACCCTGGCGGCGATGGAGCTGGCCGCTGCGGCCCACCCGGCCGTGGCCGCTCCGGCGTCCCGCGCCGAGCACCGGCGCGCGGTGCTCACCCCCCTGGAACAGGCGGCGACCGATTGCTTTGCCGAGACCATCGGCAACAATCCGGCGGCGCTCGCCCATGCCCGGGCCGGGCGGTGGTACGAGGCGGCGGGCGTGATCGGTTTCCTGTGCCGGCCCGAGGTCGACGCGATGACGAGAGCCCGCGACCATTTCGAGGGGCGCGGCGCCGGCGGCCGCTACTTCACCGGCCCCTATGCCCGCCATCTCGGCCAGGAACTGGCCCGGCGCCTCGAACCGCTGCTGACCACCAAGGCCGTGGCCAATGCCGAGCCGCGTCCCGACAGCGAGGCGCCGGCGGCGGCCGGGGAGCCGTGACGGCACCGGTTCCGGGGACGTTGCTGGATTCGATCCGGCGCGCTTAACCCCCCCGCAAGCCCGACCGGCTAGCAAGGAGCCTCACGCAGCGCGTTTCGGAGCGGCGGGATGGCGGCCGGGGCTTCGATCAACGAGACGGAAGCCGGCGGCGGCGCCGGCACCGCGCTCGCGGTGTTCGGCGTGCGGATCGCCGCGGCGGCCTGCGCCTTCGTCGCCCAGGTGCTGATGGCCCGCCTGATGGGCGGCGAGGAATACGGGATCTTCGCCACGGTCTGGGTCTGGACCGCCCTGCTCGGCCACGGCTCGACCTGGGGCCTGTCGCAAGCCGCCTGCCGCTTCCTGCCGACCTACCGGGCGCAGGGCGCCGCCGGGCCGGAACGCGGCTTCCTCGCCTTCGGGGCCGTGTTCTCCCTCGCCGCGGCCTCGCTCCTGGCGGGGCTCGGCGCCGGGCTGCTCTGGCTCCATCCCGGCCTCGTCGCCGGGGCTTACGCCGGCCCGGTGCTCGTCGCGGCCCTGGTGCTGCCGCTCTTCGCGCTCCAGGATTTCTGCGAGGGCGTGGCGCGGGGCCGCAACTGGACGCTGCTGGCCGTTGCGCCGCCCTATCTCCTGCGCCAGGGCCTGATCATGGCCTTCATGCTCGCGGCGGTCGGGTTCGGCGCGCCGGCCGAGGCCGCGGTCGCGGTGGCCTGCACGCTCGCCGCCACCGCCCTGTCGCTGGCGGTGCAGGCCGCGACGCTGCTGCGGCGCCTGGGACGGGAGCGCAAACCGGACCGCGCCCTCTATCCGTGGCGCGACTGGCTGCGGGCGGCCCTGCCGATGGCGCTGATCGATCTCGCCGGCTCCGGCTTCAACTTCGTCGACGTGCTGGTGCTGGGCTTCCTGCTGCCGCCGGCCGAGGTCGGCGCCTACTTCGCCGCGACGCGGCTGTTGCAATTCGTGGTCTTCGTCCAGTACGCCGCCTCCTCGGTGACGGCGCAGCGCTTCGCCGAGGCGCAGGCGCGGGGCGACCGGGCCGGGCTCGAAGCCCTGATCCGGCGCTGGTCGCGCCTCACCCTGCTGGCGACGCTGGCGACCGGCCTTGCCGTCGTGGCAGCGGGCCCGCTGCTCCTCGGCCTGTTCGGGCCCGACTTCCGCGAGGCCCTGCCGCTGCTGGCGCTCCTCGTCGCCGGCCACGGCCTCGCCGCCGCCTTCGGCCCGGCGGAGGATCTCCTGACCATGCTGGGGGCCGAGCGGGCCTGCGCCGCCGTCACGGTCGCGCTCCTCGTCGCCGCGGTGCTCCTCACCCTGGTCCTGGTCCCGCTCCTCGGCCTCACCGGCGCGGCGCTTGCCGCCGGCCTGGTGACCGCCGGGCGGGGTGGAATCCTGGCGCTCCTGGCGCATCGCCGCCTCGGTCTCCTCACACCGTCCTTCATACCGGCCTTCGCCCGATGAACGCCCACGCGCTCCCGACCGCGACCCTCGCCCCGGCCTGCGAGGTCACGACCCTTGCCGCCCTGAGCCGGGACTCCGAGGCCTGGGATGCCCTGGTCGCCCGTGCCGATGCGCCGACGCCCGATTATGCGCCGCGGGTCATGGCGGCGCATCGCGATCACGGGCTGGCGCCCGCGGACCTGCCCTGCCTCGCGGTGCGGGCCGGTACGGACCTCCTGGCGCTGCTGCCGTTCCGGATCGGGCGCGGGCCCCTCGGGCTCGGCCGGATCGCCCGGCCCTTCGCCTCGCCCTACCTCACGGTGACGGCGCCCCTGGTGGCCGCCGGGCCCGCGGGCGCCCCGGCCCTCGCGGCGCTGGCCTCCGGCATGCGGGGGCTCGGGGCTCCCTGGTGGTGGCCGCTCCTGCCGGATAGTTCGGGCCTGCTTCCGGCGCTCGCCCGCGACGGCTGGGGCAGCGCGGAGGTCTCGCGCTTCCTGCGCCCGGTCCTCGACCGGCGCGCCAGCCACGATGCCTTCCTGGCGGCCCACCCGCACAAGGGCCGGCTCAAGGACCTGCGCCGCCGCCGGCGGCGCCTCGACGAGGCCGGTACCGTCACGTTCGAGGCGATCGGGCCGGACGGGGATCTGGCGGGGGCGGTCGCGGAATTCCTCGCCCTCGAACGAAGCGGCTGGAAGGGGCGGGCCGGCACCGCGCTTGCCTGCCGGCCCCGGACCGAAGGCTTCGCCAAGGCCCTGTTTCGCGCCGGCGACGGACCGGTGAGCGCGCGGGCCGACCTGCTGCGCCTCGACGGGCGGGTGATCGCCGCGAGCCTCGCGCTGGTCTGCGGCGGCACCGCGACCCTGCTCAAGACCGCCTATGACGAGGATCTGCGCGCGCTCGCTCCCGGCGTGCTGCTGGAGGCCGAGATCGTCCGGGCCCTGCACGAGACCCGCTTCGCCGATCGGCTCGATTCGGCGACCCTCGCGAGCGCGGTGCTCGACGACCTGTATCCCGAGCGCGCCCGGATCGGCGAGGTCGTGGTCTCGCCGCCGGGCGGGCCCCGGCGGATCGCCTCGCCGCCCGGGCGCTGCGGCAGCATGCCGCCAAGGACTGGATCAAGGCGCGGCTCGCCGGCTTTCGCCGTCGTTGACCTCCTGCGCGGTCTCACCAGACTTGCGAGGGCAGGCCAACGCTCCGCCCGCTCAGGTTCTTGTCCGGACGCAGATTTTTCGCGCCGAACCGGTCACCGCTTCGGCGAAGTCGGCTCAGGTGCGCCGCGATCCGACCTGGGCCTGCGGCCGGGCATCGGTCGAGGCGAAGTAGGGCTTGATGTCGAGGAGCGGGGTGCCGTCGAGGCAGTCGAGCCCGCGCACCCGGAGCCGGCGGTCCTCGATGCCGAGCAGTTCGACCACGGAGACGGCGATCGGGTTCGGGCGGGCCGGCGAGCGCAGGGAAAACGTGCCGCGCGGGGCTGGCGCGTGGCGCGGCTGCTGCGCCACCAGGTTCCGCGGCGCCCGGTCCATCCAGTAGAGCACGATCAGGTGGGTGGTGCCGTCCAGGTTCGCCAGGGCCGGGGCGAAGAGGGGATCGACTTCGAGGGTGCAGACCGCGTCCGATTGCGCGGAGTTGCGCGGGCAGTCCCTCCGCTCGGTCCAGGGCGTGCGCACCCGGCCGACGAAGTAGAGGCCGGCATCGAACCCCGCCGGCAGGTCCACGCTCTCCTCGCCCGGCCTCGGGCCGAATTCCGCATCGCTCATCGCTCGTCCCAATCGATTCCGAGGGCGGGATCCGGGTCGCCCCGCCGCTCCGCCCGGTATAGGCTGGTCGCCGGGGCATCAGGGAGACCGATCGACCGTGTTCGCCGACGAACTGAGACCGATGGAGACGGTGGCCGATCCCGAGACGGCGGTCGACCGCCTGGCAGCGTTGCACGCCGCCGCCACCGGGAGCCTGCGGGACGCGCTGACCCGCTTCCTCGCGGAGGGCGTGCCTCCCGACGCCGCCGAGCGGCTGACCTTCCGCTATCCCGAATTGCGCCTGACCTACGACCCGACCGGGCCGATGCCGCGGATCACCCGCGCCACCGCGAAGTTCCAGGGCCCGGGCGTCTACGCCACCACGCTCACCCAGCCGGCGCATTTCCGCGCCTACCTGCTCGAGCAGTTGCGGCCGCTGGTGCAGGATTACGGCGCGACGATCGAGGTGGGCCTGAGCGCCCAGGAGATCCCGTACCCCTACGTCGTCGAGCCCGGGGCGGAGCTGGCCCGCGGCGTCACCTCGAGCGACCTCGCGCGCCATTTCCCGACCCCGATGCTGTCGAGCGTCGGCGACGAGATCGCCGACGGGCTGTGGCTGGAGGCCGGCGGCGAGCCCCGGCCGCTCGCCCTGTTCGACGGGCCGCGGGTCGATTATTCGCTGCGCCGCCTCGTCCACTATACCGGGGCCGACTGGCGCCAGATCCAGCCCTGGATCCTGCTCACCAACTACCACCGCTACGTCGACCAGTTCGTGCGCGTCGGCCTCAAGGCGCTGGCCGCCGAGCCGGAGCGCCATGCCCGCCTGGTCCTGCCCGGCGGCATCGTGGTCGAGGCGGCGGATGCGGCGGGAGCCTCGGCCGATGCGCTCATCGCCGCCTCGCCCTGGCACCGGTTCCAGATGCCGGCCTACCACCTCGTCGCCCGCGACGGGCAGGGGACGAGCCTCGTCAACATCGGCGTCGGCCCCTCCAACGCCAAGACGATCACCGACCACCTGGCGGTCTTGCGGCCGCATTGCTGGCTGATGGTCGGCCATTGCGGGGGCCTGCGCCAGTCGCAGACGATCGGCGACTACGTGCTCGCCCACGGCTACCTGCGCCGCGACCGGATCCTCGACGAGCTGGTACCGCCGGACGTGCCGATCCCGGCTCTCGCCGAGGTCCAGGTCGCGCTCCAGGAGGCTGCGGCCAGCGTCACCGGCGAGCGCGCGGAGGCCTTGAAGCAGCGCCTGCGCACCGGCACGGTGGTGACCTACGACGATCGCAACTGGGAACTGCGCTGGTCGCAGGAAAGGCGGCGGATCAACCTGTCGCGGGCGATCGGCGTCGACATGGAGAGCGGCACCATCGCGGCGCAGGGCTACCGCCTGCGGGTGCCCTACGGCACGCTGCTCTGCGTCTCCGACAAGCCGCTCCACGGCGAGATCAAGCTGCCGGGGGCCGCCAACGCCTTCTACGAGCGGGCGGTGGGCGAGCACCTGCTGATCGGTCTTGCCACCCTCGATTCCCTGCGGCGCAACCGCCACGGCCTGCATTCGCGGAAATTGCGCAGCTTCGACGAGCCGCCGTTCCGGTAGGCCCGATGTCCCTGCCGATCTCGAACAGCCGCCACGTCGCCGTGGCCGACGACGGCACGACGCGCGTCGTCGCGATCGCCGAACTGGCCGCGTCGCTCGGCGCCGACGCGCTGATCCGCCTGCACGAGGAGGATTTTTCGGCGCTGGCGGGTCACGGAAGCGACCTCGTCCACTTCAACCTCGAACGCACGATCAACCGCGTCGGGCTGCGCTACGCCCTGCTGCCGATCCACCGGGCCGGCCGCCGCCGGCCCGGCGGCGCCGAGGAGCTGCCGGTTCTCGACCCGACCCGGTTCCGGACCGGCCTGTGCGTGGCGGTGCGCCAGCGCGTCCCCGTGGCGGCGGTGACGCCGGAGCTGTTTGCGGCCTCGCTGCCGACGATCCGCGACGCGGACGCCCTCGCGGGGGCCCTGGTGCGCCGCTATGCCGGCCTGTTTCCCGACCTCGACCCGGCGGACCTCGTGGCCCGGGGCTGCGCGATCACGCGCCTGCGGCTCGACGAGGAATAGCGCGGAGGATATCGAAACCGTCGATGAGGAGAACGGGGCTCCGGCACTCTTCGACGTCTCGTCCCCGTTTCTCCACGACGTTCCGCAAGGTGTGCGCCAGGTCCGGGCAGACTAAGACCACGTTCCTATTCGAACGTCTGCCGGCCTCCGTGGTGACGGATTCGGGGCGCTGCCACCGTCCGACCGTTCGAATCCCGTGCGGGACATGCCCGGAGGTGAGAATCAGCCGAAGTATTTTACCGGTTCGCAACCGGCTTTCCGCCACGGTACCGGGAGCCGAGGCTGGACGTGACCCTCTCATGCTGCAGACCGCCGAAACCCTGCTCGCCCTGCATGACGGGCGGCTCATCGGCCTGTCGCTGCTGATCGGCGTGCTCGCCGCGATCACCATGATCGACCTGCTCCAGCACGCCCGCGCCACCAGCGGCACCAGCCGGGGGATCTGGATCTCGGCCGCCGCCATCGCCGGCGGGTTCGGCCTGTGGGCGAGCCAGGTCATCGCGCAGGCCGCGATCCGCGACCCCGACGGGATGCTGCAGCGACGCGAGGTGCTGCTGCTCGGCCTCGTGCTGATGGTGATCTTCGCCGGGTGCGGCCTGCGGGCCGCCGTCTCGGCGCCCCGCCGCATCGCGCCCGCCCTCGGCGGCGGCCTGATCGGACTGGGTCTCGCCGCGGTCGGAGCCTCGGTGTCGGCGAGCCTGCCGGGAGCGGGGGGGCGGCCTGGCTTGCCGGCATCGCCCTGTCCGGCCTGGCCGGCATGGTGCTCTCCGGCTTCGCCCTGACCTGCAGCCTGCGCGACAGCCCGGCGAGCCGCACCGCCGGAGCCATGCTCCTGTCCTGCGCCGTGATGCTGCCGCACGTCGTGTCGCTCGGCGTGGCCGGCGACGGGCTCGTGCCCGCGATCCTCGGCGGCCAGTTCGCCGCCTCGCTCGGCTTTGCCAGCCTGACGCTCCTCGTCCTCGCCTTCACCGGCCTGACCCTCGACGGCCGCTCCCGGCGCCGGCGCGAGGCGCAGGAGCTGATGAACAGCCTCGCCGACGCCGCGGTCGAGGGGATCGCGATCTGCGAGGGACAGCGCATCGTGACCGTCAACACCAGCCTCGCCGAGATGATCGGCCGGACGCCGGCGGCCCTGGTCGGCCAGCCGATCACCGAGATCCTGCCCGCTTCCGTGGTCGCCCGCCTCGATGCCGGCCCGCATGGCCAGCTCGTCGAGGCCGAGCTGCGGGGCGCGGATGGCGAGGCGCTGCCGGTGGACGTGATCCGCCGGCCGCTCGGCAACCGGCCCTGCCACGCGGTCGCCGTCCGCGACCTGCGGGCGCGGCGCAAGGCCGAGCAGGACATCCAGTTCCTGGCCCATCACGACACCCTGACCGGCTTGCCGAACCGGGCGACCTTCCGCGCCCGCCTCGACGAGGAGATCGCCGCGGCGCGGGCCGGCGGCGGCCTCGTGGCGGTGCTGTGCCTCGACCTCGACCGGTTCAAGGACGTCAACGACCTCTACGGCCACGCCATGGGCGACGGCCTGCTCCAGTCCCTGGCGCGCTGGATCGCCCCGGTGCTCGGGCCGCGGCAGATGATGGCCCGCCTCGGCGGCGACGAGTTCGCGATCCTGATGCCCGCCGTCGCGCGGCCCGAGGAGGCCGGGCTTTTGGCCGAGGCGATCCTGCGGGTGATCCGCGAGGGCAACCAGCGGGCGGGCACGGGGCCGATCCTGGCGACCAGCATCGGCATCGCCCTCTGCCCGACCGACGCCGACGACGCCCAGACCCTGCTCAACCACGCCGACGCCGCGCTCTACTGCGCCAAGAACCACGGCAGGGGCGTCCACCGCTATTTCGAGCCGGTCCTCGCCGCCCAGATCCGGGACCGCCGCTCCCTCGAGCACGACCTGCGCCACGCCGTCGAGCGGGGCGAGTTCCGGATCGTCTACCAGCCGCAGATGGCGATCGACACCGGGATCGTGGTCGGCTTCGAGGCGCTCCTGCGCTGGCAGCACCCGGACCGGGGCAACGTCCCGCCCGACCAGTTCATTCCGATCTCCGAGGAGACCGGCAGCATCCTCGGCATCGGCGAATGGGTCCTGCGCGAGACCTGCCGCGAGGCCGCCTCGTGGGACAAGCCCCTGCGCATCGCCGTCAACGTCTCGGCGATCCAGCTCCACGCCCCGGGCTTTGCCGAACTCGTCCACGAGGTGCTGTTCACCACCGGCCTCTCTCCCGCCCGCCTCGAACTCGAGATCACCGAGACGGCGCTCGTGCGCGATCCGGTCCGGGCGCTCGCCGCCCTGCGGCGGGTCAAGGCGATGGGGGTGCGGATCGCCATGGACGATTTCGGCACCGGGTACTCGTCGCTGTCGAACCTGCGCGCCTTTCCGTTCGACAAGATCAAGATCGACCGCTCCTTCATCCGCGCCGTCGACGTGAACCACGAGACCGCCGCGATCATGCGGGCGGTGCTGGGTCTGGGGCGGGGGCTGGGCCTCCCGGTCCTCGCCGAGGGCGTCGAGACCTCGGCCGAGCTCGCCTTCCTGGGATCGGAGAACTGCCACGAGGCCCAGGGCTATCTCCTCGGCCGCCCCGGCCCGATCGAGCAGTTCTCCGAGCATACGAGCGAGGCGCCCGGACAGGGGATCGCGGCGGCGTGAGGGTGTCGGATGGGGAGCCTCCAAGCCTGTTGAACAGGGTTTTCCTGAAGGCTTTTGACAATCGATAATGCCCTGTCCACTCACCTCATCCTGAGGTGTCAGTCTATCGGAGATGGACTGACCTCGAAGGAGGGCTCCAGTGACCGCTGCGACATCGGGAGCCCTCCTTCGAGGCTCCTTTCAGTCGCACCTCAGGATGAGGTCGTGGGTGGGACAGATGCCCTATGGGCTTCATGCCACGATCGTATACCGTGAGGCGGGATAACGAGCCCGATCAGGGGCGTAGCACGGCTTGCGCTGGATCGCCGGCACCCCATGCGCGCCGTGCCGATCGGGCCGATCGAGGACACTTCCACCATGTCGAAACGCCGGCTGATCGCCGCTGCCGCCTTCATCGGCCTCCTCGCCTCGGCTCGGGCAAGCGAACCCCTGCACCTCGTGCTCGCCACCGCGACGCCCGGCGGCGGTTTCCCGGCCTATGGCGCGGCGCTGGCGGCGGCGATCCGGGAGGTGGATCCGGATCTCACCCTGGAGTTGCGCGCCAGCAAGGGCTCGACCGAGAACCTGATCCTCCTGCGCGAGGGGCGGGTCGATCTCGGCCTCGTCCAGGGCGAATACGCCTACGAGGTGCTGGCCGGGCAGGGTACGCTGCCTGCCGTGACGGTGGTCGCGCCGGTCTACGCGGCGCCGGGCCTGTTCGTGGTGGCTGCCGACAGCCCGGTCCGCAGCCTCGACGACCTGCGCGGGCGGCCGGTGGCCCTGGGCACGCGCAGTTCCGGCCTCACCGCCATGGGGCGGACGATCCTGCGCGGGGCCGGCATCGACCCCGATCACGAAATCCGGCCGATCCTCCTCGACCATGCCGGCGACGGCCCGGCAATGGTGCGGGCGGGCCAAGCTGCGGCCCTGTTCGGCGGCGGCACCGGCTGGCCGGGCTTCCGCACCATGGCGGAGGGGCCGGGCGGGGCCCGCTTCCTCGGTCCCTCGGCGACGGCACTGCCTGCGATCCTCGCGGCGAGCCCGTCGCTACGGCGCATCACGGTCGCGCCCGGCACCTTCCCGGGCCAGGACGCGGCGATCGAGACGGTGGGATCCTGGAGCCTCGTCCTCGGCAAGCCCGGCCTCGACCCGGCGGCGGTGTCCCGCCTCGTCGCGGCGATCGACAAGGCGAAGCCGGCGCTTGCCCGGCGCCTGCCCCATGAGCGGCCGAGCGACCCGCGCGACCTGGCGCAGGCGGTCCCGGCGGCCTGGCTCCACCCGGCGACGGCGGCCTTCCTGCGCGGCGAGTAGAAGCCGGGAGGCTCCCGCCGCGGTGTGTTCCTGTGGACACAGGGCAGGCAACATTATTACATTGCGTTTCCGAGTGTTGCTTACGCACGGTCGGCCTGCCATGGATGGTGCCGCCAAGGTTCCCCGGGCGCGAGCTCGGGGCGAAGAGGGAATTCGGTGGGCCATCGAGTGCGTGAGCATTCGCGGCGAGACCGAGGCTGCCCCCGCAACTGTGAGCGGAGAGGTCCCGCCGCCGACAGCCACTGGTGCCCGCGCACCGGGAAGGCGAGGCGGGATCGACGATCCGCGAGCCAGGAGACCTGCCTTGCGCGCGCGCCTGTCGGCGCGGTCACGTCCCGCGGGCGGTGCGGCCCGGGGGAGCGCTCCGGCCGTGCGCCGTGCGATCGTCTTCGCGCGGGCGCGGCCTGCCGCTCGCCCGGACGCAGCCTCGCTGCAACATCGAGTGTGCCTCGTGAGAACCCGTCCGCTTCACCGCCCGCTGCCGATCCTGGCGACCGCCCTGGGGGTGACCCTTGCGGCCGGTGCCGCGCGGGACAGGAAACTATCGCCCTCGACGAGGTCGTGGTGGAGGGGGCGCTCCCGACGCTGTCGCCGGCGGCCGGCACGATCGGGCTGATCGGCCCGACCCCGGGCTTTCGCGCCGACCGGGCGGTGAGCAGCACGAAGACCGACACGCCCCAGCGCGACGTGCCGCAGGTCGTCACGGTCGCCCCGCGCGAGGTCATCACCGATCTCGCGGCGACCCGCGTCGAGCAGGTCGTCGCCTACACGCCGGGCATCGTGCAGCAGAACAATTTCGGCGGCCTCTCGCCCCTCGGCTATGCCGTGCGCGGCGTCGCCACGGCGGAGATCTACAAGAACGGATTTCCCCTGGCCCGCGGATTCCCGCCGCAGCAGGACGCCCAGAACGTCGAGCGGATCGAGGTGCTGAAGGGCCCGGGCGGCGGCCTGTTCGGGCGCAGCGACCCGGGCGGCCTCGTCAACATCATCACCAAGCAGCCGACGGCGGAGCGATTCGTCGAGATGGGCGGGCAATGGGGCTCGTTCGAGCAGGTTCGCGGCACGGTCGATTCCGGCGGCAGCCTCAACCAGGACGGTACGGTCCTCTACCGCTTCAACCTCGCCGCCGGGCGCCAGAACAGCTTTCGCGATTTCGTCGACGGCGACCGGCTCCTCGTCGCCCCGGTGGTGAGCTGGCAGATCACGCCCGACACCAAGGTGACGGTCGAGACCGAGTTCCTCCGCAACCGCGCGGTGTTCGACCGCGGCGTCGTCGCCGTCAACGGGCAGCTCGGCCTCCTGCCGATCTCGCGCTTCCTCGGCGAGCCGGGCCTGCGCATCGACCAGTCCAGCGACACGCTCCAGGTGCGGGTCGACCACCGCTTCGACGCCGACTGGCAGATGCGGCTTTCCACCTACCTCAACTCCAACTCGTTCGTCGGCGAGGCGGTCGAGGTGCGGGGCCTCGGTGCCGACAACCGCACGGCCCTGCGCGACCGCAATTTCCGCAATTATCGCGCGGCCGTCGCCCTCGGCCAGGCCGAGCTGGTCGGGCGCTTCGACACCGCCGGGATCGGCCACACCCTGCTGCTTGGCTTCGAGCGCGAGAGCACCGACGGCACCTACCAGCAGATCCGCTCGAACCTGCGCCAGAATCCCTACTCCCTCGACCTCTACGCCCCGGTCTACGGCCGGCCGCTCCCGCCCTATACCCGGCAGACCAACGGCGTCGAGCAGCTCACCAACACCGCGCTCTACGCCCAGGACCAGATCACCCTGAACCCGCAATGGAAGGCGCTGGTCGGCGTCCGCTTCGATTTCTTCGAGCAATCGTTCCGGGAGCGCACCACCGGGGTGCGGAGCGACCAGACCACCTTCGCGGCCTCGCCCCGGGCCGGCCTCGTCTACCAGCCGCTGCCGGAACTCTCCCTCTACGCCAATGTCGGCCGCAGCTTCCGGCCCAATACCGGACCCGACGCCTTCTCGGCGTCGTTCAGCGGCCCCTTCGCGCCCGAGACCGGCCTCGGCTACGAGGTCGGCACCAAGCTCGACCTCTATGGTGGCGCCCTGGCGCTGACCGGCGCCGCCTTCCGGATCGAGCGCGAGAACGTGCTGACCCCCGATCCGAACAACCCCGGCTTCTCGCTCGCCGCCGGCGCGGTGCGCAGCCAGGGCTTCGAGTTCACCGCCGCCGGCCAGATCAGCCCGGAGATCAAGCTCCTGGCCGGCTACGTCTTCGCCGACGCGGTGGTCACCAAGGACAACGTCCTGCCGGTCGGCGCGCCCCTCATCAACGTGCCGCGCCACTCGGGCAGCCTGCTCGCGGTGCACGAGGCGCAGGACGGGCCGTGGAAGGGTTTCGGGATCGGCGGCGGCGTGCGCGCCGTCGGCGAGCGGGCGGGCGACGCCGCCGGCAGCGGCTTCCGCCTGCCGGGCTACATCGCGGTCGACGCCCTGGCCTATTACCGCTGGGAGAATTTCCGCTTCGGCCTGAACGTCGAGAACGTGTTCGACACGACCTATTACGCGAGTTCGCTGAGCGCGCTGCGGGTCTATCCGGGGACGCCGCGCCGCGTCACCGGCACCCTGTCGGTGCGGTTCTGATGGCGGCTCTTCTCCGTCACGGCGCCGCGGTGCCCAGGAAGGGCGATGCCGGCCGCCATGCGGCGGCGGCCCGCGCCCAGCGGTTCCGGCGCGACCTCGCACCGGTGCTGGTCGCCATCGCCGCCGAGGCCGGCGGGACGCCCGAGGGCATCGCCGCCTCCCTGACCCGGCGCGGGGTCCGGAAGCCCCGCGGCGGCCGCGTCTGGACGCCGCCGGACGTGCGCCGGCTCCTCGCCCGCCTCGCCACCGAAACCGCATCCCGCGAGACCGCCTCGTGACGCCCGACACCGCGCCCGCCCCACGCATCGGCGCGATCGACGCCCTGCGGGGCTTCGTCATGCTGCTGATGCTGGTCGATCACGTCCGGGACATCTTCTACCTCCACGCCCAGGTCCGCGACCCGATGGACCTGAGCGTCACCCCGGCGGCCCTGGCGATGACGCGGCTGACCTCGCATCTCTGCGCGCCAATCTTCATCCTGCTCACCGGCCTCTCGGCGAGCCTCTACGCGGCCAGGCACGGCACGGGCTCGGGCTCGCGCTTCCTCCTCACCCGCGGCCTGTTCCTGATCGGGCTCGAACTCACCGTGGTGAACCTCGCCTGGACCGGACAGATCCTGCCGCCGGTGCTCTACCTGCAGGTGATCTGGGCGATCGGCCTGGCGATGATCGCGCTCGCCGGACTCCTGTGGCTGCCGCGCGCCGCCCTCGTGGGCATAGCGCTCCTGATCATGCTCGGGCACAACCTCCTCGACGGGATCGTGCTGGCGCCGGACCAGGACGGCTACGTCCTGTGGTCGATCCTGCACCAGCGCGGCCTCGTCGACCTGCCCTGGGGCGTGGCGCGCACCTCCTATCCGGTCCTGCCGTGGATCGGCGTCGCGGCGGCGGGCTACGCCCTCGGGCCGTATTACGCCCTCGACCCCGTCGCCAGGCGAGGCCGGCTCCTCGCCCTCGGGGCGGCGGCACTCGTGGGCTTCCTTGTGCTGCGCGGGCTCGACGGCTACGGCGATCCGTCGCCGTGGCAGGCCGGGCCGAGCTTGGGAGGGACGATCCTGTCCTTCCTGAACCTCACCAAGTATCCGCCCTCCGCCGACTTCCTGCTGCTGACGCTGGGCCTCGGGCTCTGGCTGCTGGCCCTGTTCGAGGCTTGGCCCGCCCCGCGCCTCGCCTGGCTGCGGGTGTTCGGCGGCGCGCCGTTGTTCTTCTATCTCCTCCACCTCTGGCTGCTGCGCGGGCTCTACGCTCTCGCGACTGCTGCCGGCCTGACGGGCGCCTCCGGCAAGGTCGAACTCGGTTCGCCGGGGCAACTCTGGCTGGTCGCGCTGGTGCTCGGTCCCCCGCTCTACCTCGCCTGCCGCTGGATGGTCGGGCTGAAGCGGCGCGGACGGCATCCGGTGCTGCGCTACCTGTAGCGTTGCGCTCCACGCCGGCTCGCCCGGCGTCGAGCCGTGCGCTTCCGGGCTGGACAGGAGGGCGCTGTCGTCGTTTCCTGCCGCCAGAACAAACGGGGGGGGCGACACGATGCGCAGGGCGGCCATTCACGGTCTCGCGGTTCTCGGCGTGATGCTGCCGGTCGCGGCGCTCGCGCAGACGGCGACGAACCTCGTCGCGCTCCAGGGGCTCGCCACCGTCAGCGCCCTCCAGGCGACGCCGGAGGGGAAGGCGGCGCTCGACGCCAACCTGAAGGTGACCGGTGACATCCAGTTCGGCATTCAGAAGCAGCCCCACCTGCTGCCGTTCGACCAGCAGCGCCAGCTCGCCCTGCGCGACGCCTTCATCACCGACGGCAACGCCACCGAGCTCGCCGACGGCCTCGGCAGCCGCCTCGGCGCGATCTACCAGGACAAGGCGCGCTATTCCGACTACAAGACCTTCAGCAACGTGACGCAGTCGGTGGCCGACCTGCTCGGCTACACCAACAACATCACCAAGTCGGATTCGAACTCCGGCAAGTTCTTCTTCGCCAACGGCACCACCGACGGCAAGAACCCGGTCTCGGACGCGGCCAAGGGCATCTTCGCGGCGCGCGGCGGCGTGCCGGACGTGTTCGGCAGGGCGTATGGCCGGCCGGGCGGCAGCAAGGGCGCCGATGCCTACGGCAATTCGCGCCCGTTCCAGACCCTGCCGCAGCTCTATGCCTATCGCGGCGACGATTACTTCAAGAACGCCTCGCACAGCCTCGGCTGGCTGCACGGGCCGAGCCAGAACCTGACCGACAGCCCGTCCTACCCGAGCGGCCACACCACCTTCGGCTACACCGAATCCCTGGTCCTCGCGCTCCTGGTGCCCGAGCGCTACCAGCAGATGATCGTGCGGGCGGCCGAGTACGGCAACAACCGCATCGTCGTCGGCGCGCATTACGCCATGGACGTGCTCGGCGGGCGCACGGTGGCGCTCCACGCGGTCGCCCACCTGCTCGCCAACGATCCGGCCTATGTCGGCCAGATCCGCAAGAACCCGGCGGTCATCAACGAGATGAGCCGGCAGACCAACGACGCGGTGGCGATCACCGATTACCGCGCCGCCCTGGAGGCGGCGCGCAACGACCTCGCGATGGTCCTGAAGGATGCCTGCGGCGACACGGTCGCGGCCTGCGCCGCCACCGATACCGGCCGGTTCCGGGATGCGGCGGCGAACCAGGCCCTCTACGACACGACCCAGACCTACGGCCTGCCGGTGGTCCACGCGAAGACCGCCGGCACGGTCGAGGATGTGGGCAAGCTCGCGCCGGAGGCCGGCTACCTCCTCACCGCGGCCTTCCCGGCGGTGACCCTGGCCGAGGCCAACGCCATCCTGACCGAGACGCAGGGGCCCGGCGGCGGCTTCCTCGACGACGGCTCGGCCTTCGGGGTCTATTCGCGCCTGAACCTCTACGCCGCCGCCGGCAAGGCCTCGGCGCTCGCCGCCTCGCGCCGGCCGCAGCAGCAGACGACCCGCTGACCGCCCTGAACCCTTCTTCCCGACCGCAGCGGAGTCCGCGCTTGCCCAGCCTCCTCGACCCGATCCGGCTCGGCGCGCTCGATGCGCGCAACCGGGTGTTCATGGCGCCGCTCACCCGCGCGCGGGCGACCCGGGACCACGTGCCGACCGATCTGATGGTCGAGTACTACGCCCAGCGGGCATCGGCCGGCCTCGTCATCTCGGAGGCGACCGGGATCAGCCCGCAGGGCCTCGGCTGGCCCTACGCGCCGGGGATCTGGAGCCCTGAACAGGTCGCGGCGTGGCGCCCGGTCACCGCCGCAATCCATGCGGCGGGCGGCAGGATCGTGTGTCAGCTCTGGCACATGGGGCGGGTGGTGCATCCGAGCCTGCCCGGGCGGGGCCAGCCGGTCTCGTCCTCGGCGACCACGATGCCGGGCCTGGCGCGGACCTACGAGGGCAAGGCGCCCCATGTCGAGGCCCGCGCCATGACCGAGGAGGACATCCGGGCCGTCCTCGACGATTACCGGCAGGCGGCCCGCAACGCGGTGCAAGCCGGCTTCGACGGCGTGCAGGTCCACGCCGCGAACGGCTACCTCATCGACCAGTTCCTGCGCGACAACGCCAATTTCCGCATCGACCGTTACGGCGGCTCGATCGAGAACCGGATCCGCTTCCTGCGCGAGGTCGTGGCGGCGGTGGCCGGGATCGTCGGGCCCGAGCGCACCGGCGTGCGCCTGTCGCCGAACGAGGAGCGCCAGGGGGTGAACGACAGCAACCCCGAGCCGCTGTTCGAGGCGGCCTCCGCGGCGCTGTCCGAGATCGGCATCGCCTTCCTGGAGGTGCGCGAGCCGGGATACGAGGGCACCAACGGCAAGGCCGAGCGCCCGCCGGTGGCCCCGCTCATGCGGGCGGCGTTCCGCGGCACCTTCGTGCTCAATTCCGACTATGACGGGGCGCGAGGCCAGGCCGCCCTCGATGCCGGCGCGGCCGACGCGATCGCCTTCGGGCGCCCCTTCATCGCCAATCCCGACCTGCCGCGGCGGATCGCCGAAGGCCTCCCGCTCTCCGCCGACGACGCCGAGACCTGGTATACCGGCGGGGCCAAGGGCTACGTCGACTATCCCCCGGCGGGGTGAGCGGGCTCGCCGCCGCGCGATGCCTGTCGACCGCCGGTCTCAATCCTCCGGGATCTCGCCCGGCGGCAGCAGGGCGGGGCCCGGCGCCGCCTCCCGCCGCAGCGGGGCGGCCGGGGCGTTCGGCGGAGCGGTGCGGGGAGCCTGGGCCACCGGCGGCGGCGCGCGGTCGACGATGTCCTCGGGCGCCTTCAGCTCGACCATCCGCGAACCCGTCGCCGCCACCCGGTAGCCGAGGGAGGAAGCCGTACCGCGCAGGTCGCGCACCGCCTGCCGGGCGACGTCCGGGCCGTGGCAGATGGCGAAGTACATGGCGACGAAGTTCGCGTTCTTGCGGATCGTCTCGCTGCTGTCCTCGGTGGCGAAGGGCGCCAGCATGAAGGCCGCCGTGCGGCTCGTGCCCTGGGCCATCACGGCGGGCTTCGTCGGCGAGCAATAGACGTAGCCGGCCTCCGCCTCGCGCTCGGCTCGGCCGCTGTGGCTGGCGTGGAAGGTCTTCACCTGCGTGCGCTTGAGGACACCCGTGGTGCCGGTCAGCATCGGCTCGACCCGCAGCACCTGGAACTCGTCGCAGCCATCCTTGTGGCAGAGGCCGCGCACCAGGTCGGCGCGGTTGTAGTCCTGCGCGACGGCGGACCCGGTGAGGAGGACGAGGAGCGCGGCTGAACGAGCGAGCATCGGCAATCGGGCAGTCTGTTCGTGAGGGGGAGCCGAATCCCGTAGCGGGCGTTCCGGGCGGGAGCGTGACCGCCCGGGCGGGTTTCGCCGAGGCAGCCACAGGCCTTGCGACGAGAGGCTACGGCAGGACAAGACCCCGAGCGGCCGAAGCGCTGCCCTGCTGACGGTACGCTACGGGACCGTTCATGCGAGGCTCCAGCCCTGCCCACCCACGCCCTCATCCTGAGAGCCCATTTGAGCAGAGTTGTTCGACAAAAACTGAGAAGAATTAGGCGATATCCTACCCTTCCACCTCATCCTGAGGTGTTAGTCGATCGCAGATCGACTGACCTCGAAGGAGGGCTCCAGAAGCCTCGGCGACCCCTGGAGCCCTCCTTCGAGGCTCACTTCGTTCGCACCTCAGGATGAGGTGAGCGGGTAGGATGATCCCGCCCGCCTCAAGTCTTGGCTAGAAGTGCTGCTCGAACAGGCTCTGAGGTGCGACTGAAAGGAGCCTCGAAGGAGGGTTCCAGTTCGCTCGGAGACATCTGGAGCCCTCCTTCGAGGCTCGCTTCGCTCACACCTCAAGATGAGGTGGTGAGTGGGAGCCCTGTCGCTGGCGAGCGTCAAGCCGCTGTCGTGTAGCGTGTGGCCTGCCACGCCAAGTCCGCTTAGGCTCGGGCCCTCGCGCCAACGTCGCGGGCCCCGGAACCGGGGAACGGGAGGGAATGAATGAGCCAGCGCCCCATCGCGCCCCCGGTGCGGATCGAGGCCGACTATCTCCTCGAGACCGCGAGCGATCCCCGCCGCGTGGCGGAGACGATGGCCGGCGAGCAATCGAGCGGCACCTTCGTGCCGGTGCCGGGCGAGACGCCGGAACTCAAGGCCCGCTCCGCCGCCCGGGTCGAGCGGCTGGAAGTGCTGGACGAGGGCGTCGCGTCCCCCTCGCTGCCGACCACCGCCGCCATCGACCCGGCGAAGCTGCGCCGCGCCCGCGTCACCCTGTCCTGGCCGATCGAGAATCTCGGCCCCTCCCTGCCGAACCTCCTCGCCACCGTGGCCGGCAACCTGTTCGAGCTGCGCCCGGTCACGGGCCTGCGCCTCCTCGACCTCCGGCTGCCCCAGGCCTTCGCCGACGCCTATCCGGGCCCGCGCTTCGGCATTGCCGGGACGCGCCGCCTCGCCGGCGTCGAGGGACGGCCGATCATCGGCACCATCATCAAGCCGAGCGTCGGCTTCGGGCCCGACGAGACCGCCGCCCTGGTCCGCACCCTGTGCGAGGGCGGGATCGACTTCATCAAGGACGACGAGTTGCAGGCCGACGGGCCGCATTGCCCGTTCGACGCGCGGGCGCGCGCCGTGATGCGGGTCGTCGACGACCATGCCGAGCGCACCGGCAAGAAGGTGATGGTCGCCTTCAACCTCACCGGTGAGATCGACGAGATGCGCCGGCGCCACGACCTCGTGCGCGATCTCGGCGGCACCTGCGTGATGGCGAGCCTCAACTCGGTCGGCCTCGTCGGCATGATCGCGCTGGCGCGCACGAGCGAGCTGCCGATCCACGCCCACCGGAACGGCTGGGGGTATCTCACCCGCCACCCGCTGCTCGGCTGGTCCTACGTCGCCTGGCAGAAGATCTGGCGGCTCGCCGGCGCCGACCACATGCACGTCAACGGCCTCGACAACAAGTTCTCGGAGGAGGACGACAGCGTCGTCGCCTCGGCCCGGACCTGCCTGACCCCGCTCTTTCCCGACAAGCCGTGCCTCGCCATGCCGGTCTTCTCCTCGGGCCAGACGGTGCGGCAGGCCCCCGGCACCTACGCGGCCCTCGGCGCGACCGACCTCATCGTCACCGCGGGCGGCGGCATCGTCGCCCATCCGGGCGGGCCGGGGGAGGGGGTGGCGGCGTTCCGCCAGGCCTGGGAGGCGGCGGTGGCGGGCATTCCGCTGGAAGACCACGCCCGCACCCATCCGGCCCTCTCCCAGGCGCTGGAGGGCGCGGCGTGAGCGGGACAATCCAGGCTCCCCGCCCGCTCCCCGACGGCCCCCTCGTCGCCTTCTACGGCGACGACTTCACCGGCTCCTCGGCGGCGATGGAGGTGCCGGCCTTCGCCGGGCTCGAGACCGTGCTGTTTCTCTCGACCCCGAGCGCGGCGCGCCTGAGGGACTTCGCGGGCGCCCGGGCGATCGGCATCGCCGGGGTGGCGCGCTCGCAGCCGCCGGCCTGGATGGACCGGGAATTGCCGCCCGCCTTCCGGCTCCTCGCCTCGCTGGGAGCGCCGGTGGCGCATTACAAGGCCTGCTCGACCTTCGATTCGGCGCCGCAGGTCGGCTCGATCGGCCGGGCCGCCGAGATCGGCCGGAGCATCTTTTCCGGCGACTGGATCCCGATGGTCGTCGCCGATCCGGGGATGGGGCGCTACCAGAGCTTCGGCCACCTGTTCGCGATGGCCGACGGCCGGGGGCACCGCCTCGACCGCCACCCGACCATGGCCCGCCACCCGGTCACGCCGATGGACGAGGCCGATCTCGGCCGCCACCTCGCCCGCCAGACGGCGCTCCCGGTCGGCCTCGTCGACTTCGTGGCGATGAAGCGCGGCGAGGGCGACGCCGCCTTGGCCCGGGCGAGGGAGGAGGGCGCCCGGATCGTCTCCCTCGACGTGCTCGACGAGGAGACCCTGGTCGAGGCCGGCCGCCTGATCTGGGAGCGGGGCGACAAGCCCGTCTTCGCGATCGGGTCGCAGGGGATCGAGGCCGCCCTCGTCGCCTATTGGCGCGCCGCCGGCCTGCTGCCGGCCGAGGCGCCGGCCTCCCGGCCCGGCCCGGTCGCGCGGATCGCCGCCGTCTCCGGCTCGGTCTCGCCGGCGACGGCCGGGCAGATCGCCCACGCCCTCGACCGGGGATTTGCCGGCATCCGCCTCGATGCGCGCCTCGTGGTCGACGCGCCGGCCTTCGCGCGGGAGATCGGCCGGGCGGCCGAGGCGGCGCTCCGGGCGCTCGGCGAGGGTCGCGACCCGCTGATCTACAGCGCTGCCGGCCCGGACGATCCGGGCGTCGCCGCCCTGCGGGAGGCGGTCGCCACGGCGGGCCTCGATCCGGTCGCGGCGAGCGAGCGGCTCGGTGCCGGGCTCGGGCGCGCTTTGCGCGACATCGTGCGGCCGGCCGGCCTGACCCGGGCGGTGATCGCCGGCGGCGACACCTCGGGCCATGCCGCGATGCAGCTCGGCCTCGACGCGCTGACCGCGCTCGGCCCCCTCGATCCGGGCTCGCCGCTCTGCCGTGCGCATGGCGCCGACACGCCCCTCGACGGGCTCGAACTGGCGCTGAAGGGCGGCCAGGTCGGGCGGCCCGACTTCTTCCTCGCCGTCAAGCAGGGCGGCCGCGCCGTCTCCTGACGCGACGGCGACGAGGCAGGGCGCGGTCGGCACCGCCGGCGCGCGTCTCGGGGAATGCGGGAGCCGGGGGTCGGGCCGCCGCCGTCCGGTCCTCGACCGACAGGCTGAGCGGATCTCGCCGAAGTGGTGACCGGTTCGGCGCGAAAATCTGCCACGAAACAAGACCTCAAGCGGGCGAAGCGTTGGCCTGCCAAAGCAAGTCCGCTCAGGTCCGTAGCGTCGCCGCGCCTTGCTGCCGGATCAGGTCGGCGATGCGCTCGGCGATCATCACGGTCGGGATGTTGGTGTTGGCCCGCGGGATCGTCGGCATCAGCGAGGCGTCGCAGACGCTCAAGCCGTCGATGCCGCGCACGCGGCCCGCGCCGTCGCAGACGCTCATCGGGTCGTCGGCCGCACCCATGCGGCAGGTGCCGGACGGATGCCAGGTGCCCCCGACCTCGGCCGACACGAAGGCGGCGAGCGTCCGCTCGTCGGCGAGCAGGCGGTCGAGGGTGACGCCTTGCGTGACGAGACCGTGGATCAGCGCGGCGCGGGCCGGGCCGGCGCTATCGAGGAGCCCCGACAGGATGCCCCGTTGCGCCGCCGGCCAGGGCCGGGGCGCCGCCGCCCGGGCGACCCGCGGCGAGTAGCTCGCCGGGAAGACCGGGCCGCGCAGACCCGCGAGGGAGGGATCGCCGAGGGCCCGGGCGCCGCGGCGGACCGCGTCCATCAGCCGGGTGAGGTCGCGCGGATCGGACAGCATGCGGAAATCGACTCGCGGCTCGCTCCGCGGGTCGGGCGAGGCCAGGGTGACCTCGCCGCGCGAATACGACTTGTTGACCCAGAAGAAGATCCCGCCGATCCGCCGGCCCAAGCTGTGCCAGCCGGTCCGCGACAGGATCGCGCCGTGCATGTCGCCCTCCGGCGTACCGGGCAAGCGAGATGAGTAGCGCAGGATCGCCTGCTCGTGGTGCTCGGCCCGGTCGCGGACCCGGCCGGCGCGGGTGAGATAGGCCGAGACCGCGATCGAGGGATGTTCCATCAGGTTGCGGCCGATCCCCGGCCGGTCGGCGACCACCGTCACCCCGTGCCGGCGCAACGCCGCCCCGGGCCCGACGCCGCTGCGCATCAGGAGGGCCGGGCTGTGGATCGCGCCCGCCGCCACGACGACGTGGTCGGCGTGGATCGTCTCGGGGAGGCCGCCGGCGAGCGGCGCCAGAACGGCGCCGACCGCCTGCCTGCCCTCGAACAGGATCCGCTCGGCGAGCAGGCCGGTGCGCACGGTCAGGTTCGGTCGCGCCCGCACCGCCGGGGTCAGGTAGGCGACCGAGACCGGCACCCGCTCGCCGTCATCCGAGATCGCGGTCGTGCCGACATAGACCCCGTCCCGCCAGGGCCCGTTCTGGTCGTCCCCGGCCGGGTGACCCTGCGCGTCGAGCGCCCGCATCGTGGCGGCGACGAAGGGCGAGAGCTGGTCGGGCCTCGCCCGGCGGATCGGCAGCGGCCCGTCCCGGCCGTGCAGGTCGCCGCCGCGATCGCGGTCGGATTCGAGCTTGCGGAAATAGGGCAGGCAGGTCTCCCACGACCAGCCCTCGGCGCCGAGCGCCCCCCACTCGTCGTAATCGCCCGGCGCGCCGCGATTGGCCATCATGGCGTTGATCGCCGAGCCGCCGCCGAGGCGGCGGGCCTGCTCGTAGCGCCGCGGCGCCGGCGCCTCCGGGCGGTTGCCGGCGGGGGCCCCCATCCTGGCGGTCAGCCGGGGCCAGATGTTGCGCGGGTCGAGATAGGCCCGGCCGGGATAGCGGCTGCGGATCTCCGGCGGCATTCCCGCCGCGGTCAGGTCGTTGCCGGCCTCCACCAGGGTGACGCGGAACGACGGCTCCTCCGAGAGCCGCGCGGCCAGCACGCAGCCGGCTGAGCCGCCGCCGAGGATCAGGATCGCGGTCATGAACGGGTGGACGACTTGCGGGCGCTCAGGCTCGCCAGCACCACCACCATCAGCGAGGCGGCGGTGAGCAGCGAGGAGATCGCCGCGATGGTGGGGTCGATCTCGTCGCGCAGCGAGGTGAACATCCGCTTCGTCAGGGTCTGGTTCTGGCCGCCGGCGATGAAGATCGCCACCACGGTCTCGTCGAGGGCCGAGATGAAGGCGAACAGCGCGCCCGAGACCACGCTCGGGCGGATCTGCGGCAGCGTCACCGACAGGAAGGCGCGCAGGCGGTTCATGCCGAGGCTGCGCGCCACCATCTCCTGCGCCGGGTCGAAGCCGCGCAGGCCCGCCAGCACCGAGGTGACGACGTAGGGGGTGGCCAGCATCACGTTGGCGAGCACCAGCCCCGGCAGGGTGGCGAGCAGCCCGGTCCTGGCGAAGACGAAGAACACGCCGATCGCCGTGATGACGATCGGGACGACCAGCGGCAGGAGCAGGATCACCGTCAGGCTGCGGGCGAGCCGCGACCCGCTCATGCTGAGCGCGTAGGCCGCCGCGGTGCCGATCAGCGTGGCGCCGAGCGCGGTGGCGATTGCCACCCCGAGGCTGACCCGCGCCGCCTGCATCCAGGCCGGGCTGCCGAAGAACGCCTCGTACCAGCGCAAGGAATAGCCCGGCGGCGGGAAGGTGAGGAACCGCGCGTTCGAGAACGACATCGGCACCACGATCAGGATCGGCAGCACCAGGAACAGCAGCACCAGGGCGACGACGGTGCCGAGCGCGAGGCGGGCGGGGAGCGAGGCGTTCATCAGCGGGCTCCCATGATGCGCTCGAGGGGGACCACCCGGGAGGCGAGCCAGAACAGGGCGGCGACGCAGACCAGCAGCACGACCCCGATGGCGCTCGCCGCGCCCCACTGGTTGTAGAGCTCGACGTTGCGGCTCACCAGCATCGACACCATGAAGGTGCGCCCGCCGCCGAGCAGTTCCGGCGTGATGTAGAAGCCGAGCGCCAGCACGAAGACCAGCACCGTGCCGGCGACCACGCCCGGCATCGACAGCGGCAGGAACACCCGGCGGAAGACGTGGAGCGGGCAGCCGCCGAGGCTGGCGCCGGCGAGCATCAGGTCGCGGGGGATGCGCTGCATCGTGGCGTAGAGCGGCAGCACCATGAAGGGCAGGAGGATGTGCAGGGTGGCCAGCACCGTGCCGAACTCGTTGTTGATGAGCGCGATCGGCTGGTCGGTGAGGCCGAGCCCCTGGAGCATCCCGTTCACGAGGCCCCGGCGCTGCAGGAGCACCATCCAGGCATAGGCGCGCACCAGCACGCTGGTCCAGAACGGCAGGATCACCAGCCCGAGCACCACGACGCTCCAGCGCCGGGGCAGGGTCGCGGCCGCGTAGGCGACCGGATAGCCGAGCAGAACCGCCAGCACCGTGACGGTGAGCGCGATGCGGAAGGTGAGCAGGAAGCTGCGCCAGTAGATGTCCTCGGTGAGGAAGCGCCGGTAATGCTCGAGGGTGAGGGCCCCGTCGGCGGTGACCGACTGCACGGCGAGCCAGGCGAGCGGCACCGCGAGGAGCGCCGTGACGACCGCGAGGGCGGGGGCGAGGAGCGCGAGGACGATCAGCTGCTCGCGCCGCTCGTGCCGCCGCAGGGCGGGGTTGGTGTGGGTCATGGCGGGGTGTCCGTCGGCATGGACTCGGCTGGGTCACGGACAGGGCGGGACGTCGCCACCGCGAACCCTCCCCCCTCTGCGGGGGAGGGTGGTCCCTGCGTCAGCAGGGGCCGGGAGAGGGGCAGCGCGACGCCGATCCAGATGGCGCCCGTCAGAATGGTTCAGTGACTTCCGGAAGCGGCGTCCCCTCTCCCGGCCTGGCACGAGTGCTGCGCACTCGCCGCAGGCCACCCTCCCCCGCGGAGGGGGGAGGGCTCACCGCGGCGGCGCGCACCCTACTTCTTCTGCACGAACTCCGCCCAGCGCTTGAGCGCCGCCTCGCCGGCCTCGGAGGTCCACCACTCGGCCGAGAGCACCGCCTGCTTCCTGGCATTGTCCGGCGCGCTCGGCAGCTTGGCGGCCAGCGCGGCCGGAATGATGCCGGTGTCGAAGGCCGCCGGGTTGCCCGGGCCGTACGGGATGTTGAGCGGCAGGTTGGCCTGGAGCTTCGGATCGATCGCCTGGTTCACGAACTTCACCGCGGTGGCGAGGTTCGGGGCGTTCTTCAGGATGCAGAGCGAGGTGTTCTGGAGGATGCCCTGGTTGAAGCTGAAATCGGCCTCCGCCCCGGCCTCCATCACCGCGGCGGCGCGGCCGTTCCAGATCATCTCCATGTCGACCTCGCCGCCCTGGAGCAGCAGGGCCGACTGGCCGCCGGAGGTCCACCACACCGAGATGTGCGGCTTGATCTGTTCGAGCTTGCGGAAGGCGCGGTCGACGTCGAGCGGGTAGAGCTTGTCGGGCGCCACGCCGTCGGCCATCAACGCGGCCTCCAGGGTCGCCAGGGGGTGGTTGCGCAGGGCGCGGGCGCCCGGAAACTTCTTCACGTCCCAGAAGTCGGCCCAGCTCTGCGGCGGGTTCTTGCCGTACTTGGCCTTGTTGTAGGCCAGAACGCTCGAATAGAATTCGTAAGGTACGGAATACTCGGTCTTGTACAGGGCCGGGATCGCGGCGGCGTTCGGGATCTTCGAGAAGTCGAGCTTCTCGATCAGCCCGGCCTTGCCGCCGCGCACGCAATCCTGGGTCGGGGTGTCGACCACGTCCCAGGTCGGCTTGCCGGTGGCGCCTTGCGTGCGGATCACCGGCCAGGCATCGGGGGCGCTGTCCTGGTTGATGGTGATGCCGAGCGCCTTGGCGGCCGGATCGAGGATCGCCACCGTCTGGGCCTGCTGGTAGGCGCCGCCCTGCGACACGAAGGTGATCTGCTCGGCGGCGAGCGCCGGAGCGGCCGTGCCGAGGAGGCAGGCCAGGACGGTGGTTCGAATCAGCGACGCCATCTCGACTTCCCCTCTGTTGATGAAGGCCGCGCCTCAGCGGCCGATCGCGTCCAGGAACTGGTACCAGCCGGCGACGAGCCGGATCACCGGCTCGCGCAAGCCGTAGAACGGGACGGGCTGGAAGCCGCCCGCGCCGAGGAGCGCCACGTCGGGGCTCTCGCCGAGGGCGAACGCGGCCGCGAGGCCGCCGAGGTGGCTCGACATCGCGACCCCGGCGCCGTTGTAGCCCATGGCGAAGCTGACCCGGCCGTCGAGCCGGCCGACATGCGGCAGGGCGTCGAGCGTCATCCCGACGAGGCCCGACCAGCGATAGGCCACCGGCGTGTCGGTGAGCGCTGGGAAGGTGCGCACCATCGCCCGGCGCAAGGTGGCGAAGGCGGCCTCGGAATCGGAGCGCCCGAAGGCACCGCGGCCGCCGAACACCATACGGCCATCGACCATGCGGAACCAGCGCATCATCCGCCGGGTCTCGACGTAGATCCGCCGGCTCGGCAGGAGCGCGGCGCGCAGGTTGTCGGACAACGGCTCGGTGGCGAGGATCGCGCTGCGGAACGGGATCAGGCGGGTGCGCAAGGGGGCGCCCGCTCCGGTGAGGTCGGTATAGCCGTTCGTCGCCACGATCACCTGGCGCGCCCGCACCGAGCCGCCCGGCGTCTCGACCCTGATGCCGCCGGCCTCACGGTGGAAGCGCAAAGCCGGGCTCGCCTCGTGGATCGCGATGCCCTTGTCCGTGACCGCCCGGGCGAGGCCGCTTGCGTAGTTGAGCGGGTGCAGCCCCCCGGCCTTTGTCGAGAGCACCCCGCCGACGAAATCCTGCGAGCCGGTCTCCGCCGCCACCGCCTCGCGGGACAGGACGGAGACCGACGCGTCACCCATCTCCCGGCGCATCCACTCGCTGTCGGCGACCGCCGCCGCCAGGGTGGCGGATTTGTGGGCGCATTTGAGCTGGCCGACCCGGGCGTAATTGGCCTCAGTGATGCCGTGCTCGGCGATCAGCCGCTCCAGGGTCTCGACCGACTGGTACGCGATGGCGTGCATGCGCTTGGCGACGGACAACCCGTGCCGGCTCGCGATGGCCTGGAAGGACGGGCGGTACTTCGCCGAGACGACGCCGCCGTTGCGCCCGCTGGCGCCCCAGCCGATCGCGTTGGCTTCCAGCACCACGGCCCGCTCGCCGCGCCCGGCCAGGGCGAGCGCCGCCGAGAGGCCGGTATAGCCGCCGCCGACGATGGCGACATCCGCCTGGACGTCGCGATCGAGCGGCCCGAAGCGCCCGGCCGGCACGGCGCCGGCGGCCCAGAGCGAGGCGGCCGGAGGCTTCGGGAAGGCAGCCATGTCAGGCCGCCTGCCGGGCGGCGGAGGCGAAGGCCGCATCGGCGGCGTCGGCGAGCTTTTCGAGCGTCGGGAAGTGATAATCGGGCGTGGTCAGCCGCTCGGGCTCGGGCGTGCCGCCGAATCCTTCGAGGCCCTGGCGGCGCTCGATCCAGCAGACGGTGTAGCCGAGGTCCCGGGCGACGCCGATATCGTGGTACTGGCTCTGGGCGACGTGGAGCATGTCGCTCTGCTTGTAGCCGAAGGCCGATTGGCGGCCGCGGTTGAAGGCGAAGAATTGCGGGTTCGGCTTGGCGACCCCGGCCTCGTCGTAGGTGACGCTGTCGTGGAACGGCCCGCCGAGGGTGTGGGAGTAGAACGAGAAGGCCGAGCGGTCGGCATTGGTCATTGCGACGAGGCGGTAATGCTTGCGCAGGCGCTTCAGCGCCGCGACCGAATCCGGGAAGGCCGGCCAGCGCAGGACCGAGAGCTGGAACGCATCGGCGTCGGCATCCGAATTCGGGAAGCCGAGTTCCTTAGCGACGTGGCGGTAGACGTCGGCGAAGACCTCGCTCGAGCGTTCGTAGTTCAGCTCGCGGCCCTTGAGGTACGAGGCGAAGATCCGGGCGTCGCTCAACTCCGCCGGGGTCCGGCGGGAGACGGCGCGCAGGTGGTCGAGGATGCCCTTCTCGAAGTCGATCAGGGTGCCGACGACGTCGAAGGTGAGGACCTTGAAGCTGTCGAGGGAGGGAGCGGGCATGGGCTGTCCTTTCGAAGATCTGGCTTTTGAAAGACCTGGCTTTTGAAAGACCTGGTCTCTGGAAGACCTGGAGGGGTCAGGCGGATTCCGCCGGGACGACGATCGTGTCCTGCGGGTGGAGGAGGGCGGTGATCGCGCCGCCGGGGGCGGGAATCGCGAGGCGCCCGGCATGGTGGGCCGGCTGGCGCAGGGAGATCTCCGGGCCGCCGTCGAGAGCGACGAACACCCGCAGGCTCTCGCCCTGGTAGACGATGTCGGTGACGCGGCCCGTCAGGCGGTTGTAGCCCTCGGGGCCGCCTCGCCGCCGACGATCAGCTTCTCGGTCTGGATCGCGAGAAGCAGGGCCTCGCCCGCCGGCAGCGGCCGGGCGCTGCGCAGGGTCGTCGCCCCGAGCGCGACGGCGTCGGACCCGGCCCGGGTCACCGGCACCAAGGTCGATTCGCCGATGAAGCTCGCCACGAAGGCGCTCGTCGGCCTGTCGTGCAGGCGCTCGGGCGTGTCGACCTGGGCGAGCCGCCCGCCGCGCAGGATGGCGATGCGGTCGCTCATCGTCAGCGCCTCGCGCTGGTCGTGGGTGACGTAGATGATGGTGGCTTCGAGCTGCCGGTGCAGGCGCCGCAGCTCGATCTGCATCGTCTCGCGCAGGTGCTTGTCGAGGGCCGAGAGCGGCTCGTCCATCAGGATCAGCCGCGGCCGGAACACGATGGCGCGGGCGAGCGCCACGCGCTGGCGCTGGCCGCCGGAGAGCTGCGAGATCGCCCGGTCCTCGTACCCGGACAGTTCGACCATCGCCAGCGCCTCGGCCACGCGGGGGCCCCAGCCGGCCTTGGGCTCGCGCCGGGCCCGCAGCGGGAACGCGACGTTCTCGCCCACGCTCAGGTGAGGGAACAGGGCGTAGTTCTGGAACACCACGCCGATGTCGCGCTTGTGCGGCGGCAGGAACGTCACGTCGGCGCCGCCGAAATGCACGCTTCCGGAGGAGGGCACGATGAACCCGCCGAGGATGCCGAGCAGCGTCGTCTTGCCCGAGCCCGAGGGCCCGAGGAGGGACAGGAACTCGCCGGGCGCGACGTCGAGCGAGACGTCGTCGAGGGCCGTGAAGGCGCCGTAGCGCCGGGTGGCGTTGCGGATCGACACCCCGACGCTGCCGCCGGCGAGCGGTCCGTTGCCCGCGCCCGAATTCGTGCCCGCTGCCGCCATCGTGGGGTGCCGCCTTCGCGTCCGGTGCCGCCGATGGACCGGATGCTCACAAAAGCGTCGCGCGGGTTCAATGTCTAAAGAATCCGCCGGGTCATAACTCCAGGTTATGGGGTGGGGCAGGGCGGCGGGAAGCGACTCCTCACCCCGCGGCGAGCCGCCGGCGGAACTCGGCGACGGCCGAGCGATCGGCGTGGGATCCGGCATCGTCTTCGGCGGCCGGCACGGTCACGGTCCGTGCCGTCATCGTCTCTCTTCCTGAGCGCCTGTTTGCGCGGATGGGTCTGACCAAGGCTGAGCGCCTGTTTGATTGACTCAAGCACTTACTCCCACACACGACCTCATCCTGAGGTGTCAGTCGATTGAAAATCGACTGACCTCGAAGGAGGGCTCCAGGGATCGCGAAGATGTCTGAAGCCCTCCTTCGAGGCTCCTTTCAGTCGCACCTCAGGATGAGGTCGCGAGAGGGATAAGGACAGGTCGTCGCCGCTGGATTTTTGCGAGTCAAGCAGACTCCAAAGTAAATCATGGGATATCCTGTCATTCCCCTCATCCTGAGGTTAGAGATTGGGATGATCCCGCATGAATCAAATCTTGGGTATAAATCCTGCTTGAACAGGCCCTCAGGCATTCGGAAGCCGTCGAACGAGGCGACTGATGTTCCGCTTCGTTCTACACCATCGGCGGTTCCGGGCTCCGCGACGCAGCCCCCGAACGACCCTGGGGGTACAAAGTCGACCAAGGACGTCGAACAGGCTCCGAGTTTGTCTCACGCCCTGTCGAAGCAGGCCCGGCTCAGGCCGAGTTCCGGATAGAGCCCGTCGACCTTCGCGACGTCGGCCCGCATCTCCGCGACGATCCAGTCGCGCACGGCGGCGACCGAGCGGCGCAGGGGCCGCGAGCGCAGGTGGATGAGCTGGCATTCCCGCGCCGTGCGGGTGAGCCGGGAGGCGGCCGGCACGAGGTCGCCGGTCGAGAGCCAGTGCGAGACCACGCTGGCCCAGCCGAGCGCCACGCCCTGGCCGAGGAGGGCGGCCTGCAGCACCACGGCATAATCGGAGAAGTTGAGCGAGGCGCGCGAGCCGTTCCAGTCCGGCCCCGGATCGACCCCGCCGGTCCACATCGGCGAGGTGGCCGTGAGGTTGACGAAGGTGGTGCGGGCATCGGGATCGGACTTCCGGCCGGCGAGGTAGGCCGGGCTGCACACCGGCAGCATCACCTCGTTCATCAGGAACACCGCCTCGTGATCGAGGTCGGGCCCCTCGACGAAGCGCATGCCGAGATCGACGTCGTCGACCGGTCCGGCGAGCGCCCCCGGGATCAGCTGGAAGCGGAAATCGACCGAGGGGAACGCCTCCTGCAGGGTGTCGATGCGCGGCAGCAGCCAGTGGGTGGTGAAGGCCGAGGACAGGGAGAGCGTGACCGTGTCGATGCCCGTGCGGCGGATGTCGATCTCGCGAAGCGCCGCCTCGATGCCCCGGAAGCCCTTCGCCACCCGGCGATGCAGGATCGCGCCGTCCTCCGTAAGCGCGATGCCCTCGCCCGAGCGGTCGATGAGGCGCACACCGAGATGGCGTTCGAGCTGCGCCATCGCCTTGCTGACCGCCGGCTGCGTCACGTTCAGCTCGGCCGCCGCCCGGGTGAAGCTCAGGTTCCGTGCCACGGCCTCGAACACGAACAGGGCGTGGTTGGACGGCAGCATGCGTCGGAGGGGATTCATGGTCTCGGGCTCTGGTCTCGCTGTCGCGGTCTGGTCGCGACGATGTCGCCTGCCCGGGCGGATGGCTATCCCGAACCACAGCCGGGCCCGGGACAGGTCAGGATCGAAGAGGGCCGCCGCCAGGTCCGTCGGCCGAGAACAGCCGCACCGAGCCCGCCCCGTGCGACCGGACATGCGTGGGACCGACCAGGTCCGACGGCACGTCGGTGACGCCGAGGGCGACGGGATTGTCCGGAAACAGGGACGCGATCTGCTCGGGATTGCCGAGCCCGTTCTGCAAGGTCAGGAACCAAGTGTGGCGCCCGGCGAGGTGGCGCACCGACTCGACCGCCGCCCGGGTGTGCATGCCCTTCGTGAAGACGAGGATCAGGTCGACCTCGCGCGTCAGGTCCGCGGCTTTCGCGGCGGCGATCGGGACGCGCCGGTCGCCGGCATGGTCCTCGATGCGCAGGCCCTCCCGGGTGAGAGCGGACAGCCGCGCCTCGTCGACGTCGATCAGTACCACCGTTCCGCCCTGTTCGGCGATCCGTCCGGCAAAATAGCCCCCCATCGCACCGGCCCCCAGGACGGCAACCTTCAGGGCGCCCTCCGCCTCGCCCGGCTCCCGCAGCGAGGCCTGTCGCGTCGCCCTCATCGCCCCTCCAAAAATTAGTTGGTATGCCAACCAACTTGACATGGGCCCGAGGAAGGCGCAAGCAGGGATCGCGAGCCTGGCAGCAAGCCGGGCCGCCTCCGGGAGAAACGCCATGACAGCTTCGGCAGGAGAGCCGCGCGTCGTCGAACCGCCTGGGCCGGTCGGGTCGGCGCGGTCGGCCATCGCGAGCCATCGCATCAGCGAGGTTGCCACCATCGTAGCGGGGAGGTCGGCATGAGCGCCGCGGCATCCCCGGCGCGCAGCGCCACCGACATCGGCGAACTGCTCGATGCCGGCCACTGGACGACGATGCAGAAGACGGTCGTCTTCCTCGCCGCCCTGTCGATCGTCATGGACGGGTTCGACGGCCAGCTGATCGGCTTCGCCATCCCCGTGCTCATCAAGGAGTGGGGCGTCGCCCGCGGCGACTTCGCCCCGGCTCTGGCCGCCGGCCTCGTCGGCATGGGGATCGGCAGCGCCTGCGCCGGCCTGTTCGCCGACCGCTTCGGCCGGCGCTGGGCGGTCATCGGCAGCGTGCTCGTCTTCGGGCTCGCCACCTGCGCCATCAGCCTTGCCGGCAACCTGTGGGAGATCGGAATCCTGCGGTTCGTCGCCGGGCTCGGCATCGGCGGAGCGCTGCCGAGTTCCACCACGGTCACGGCGGAGTTCACCCCGGCCCGGCGCCGGACGCTGGCGATCACCGCCACCATCGTCTGCGTGCCCCTCGGCGGGATGCTGGCGGGCGTCTTCGCCAGCTACGTGCTGCCGACGCTCGGCTGGCGGGCCCTGTTCCTGCTGGGCGGCTCGGTGCCGGTGGCCTACGGCCTCGCCCTGATCGCCGTCCTGCCGGAATCGCCGCGCTTCCTCGCCCGCCGGCCGAACCGCTGGCCCGAACTGGTCCGGCTTCTCGGCCGCATGTCCCGCCCGGTTCCCGCCGGCGCCGCCTTCACCGACGCGGCCGAGCAGCGGCTGGAGCAGCGCGAGGGCGTCCCGGCCCTGTTCGAGGCGGGCCGCGCGCGGGACACGATCGCGCTCTGGTGCGCGTTCTTCCTCAACCTGCTGGCGGTCTACAGCGCCTTCAGCTGGCTGCCGACGATGCTGAACGCCGCCGGCCTCGACATCGCCGTCGCCGGCTCGGGCCTCACCGCGTACAATTTCGGCGGGGTCTTGGGCGCGCTTCTCTGCGCCGTCGCGATCACCCGCTTCGGGTCGCGCTGGCCGCTGCTGCTGTGCTCGCTGGGCGGTGCCGCCACCGCCTTCGCTCTCACCGGCGTGGACATCCGGACCTCGACCGGCATCCTGATCGCCGGCTTCGGTCTGCAGGGCTTCTTCGCCAACGCCACCCAGTCGACGATGTACGCGGTCTGCGCCCACGTCTACCCGACCACCGTGCGGGCGACGGGCACGGCCTCCGCCCTGGCCTTCGGCCGCCTCGGGGCGATCCTGAGCGCCTTCGCGGGCGCGGCCGTCATCACCTCGGGCGGATCGAGCGGCTACCTCGTGATGCTCGGCCTCGCCATGACGGGGGTCGCCATCGCGCTCGCCCTGGTCGCGCGGCACATCCCGGCGATGCGCAAGGCCGCCGCCCCGGCGGTGGCGCCGGGCGCTGTCGCGGCCGAACGCTGAACCCACCGTCCACTGGCAACCTCACATCTGGAGTTCACGATGCAGATCGATCTTCTGATCGGCGGCCGCGGCCGGCAGGCCGCGGGCGGGGCGACCTTCGAGCGCCGCAATCCGATCGACGGCGAGGTGGTGACGCGGGCCCCCGCCGCGGCGGTGCGCGACGCCGAGGCCGCCGCAGAGGCGGCGGCCCGCGCCTTCCCGGGCTGGTCGAGCCTCGGCCCGAATGCCCGCCGCGCCATGCTCCTGAAGGCCGCCGACCTGATGCAGGCGCGGGCGGAGGACTTCGTCGCCGCCATGACCGCCGAGACCGGCGCGACGGCCGGCTGGGCCCGGTTCAACGTCATGCTCGGCGCCGGCAACCTGCGCGAGGCGGCGGCGATGACCACGCAGGTCACCGGCGAGGTCATCCCGTCGGACCGGCCGGGCTGCCTCGCGATGAGCGTCCGCCGGCCCGCCGGCGTGGTGCTGGGGATCGCGCCCTGGAACGCCCCGGTGATCCTGGGCGTGCGGGCTCTCGCGGTGCCGCTGGCCTGCGGCAACACCGTCGTCCTGAAGGCCTCCGAGGCCTGCCCTGCGACGCACCGGCTGATCGGCGAGATCCTGCAGGAGGCCGGCCTGCCGGACGGCGCGGTCAACGTCGTCACCAACGCGCCCGATGACGCCGCCGAGGTGGTCGCGGCGCTGATCGCCCACCCCGCCGTCAAGCGGGTCAACTTCACCGGCTCGACCAAGGTCGGCCGCATCATCGCCGAGACCGCCGGGCGCCACCTCAAGCCGGTCCTGCTCGAACTCGGCGGCAAGGCCCCCCTGGTGATCCTGGCGGATGCCGACCTCGACGAGGCGGTGAACGCCGCGGCGTTCGGCGCCTTCCTGAACCAGGGTCAGATCTGCATGTCCACCGAGCGCATCGTCGTGGACGAAACGGTCGCCGACGCCTTCGTGGAGAAATTCGTCGCCAAGGTCGCGCGCCTGCCGGTGGGCGATCCGCGCAACGGCGACGTCGCCCTGGGGGCGGTGGTCGACCGTCATGCCGCGGCCCATGTCGCGGGCCTCGCTCGCGACGCGGCCGCGAAGGGGGCGCGCCTCGCCCTCGACGGCGGCGCGGGCGAGGGGGCGATCGTGCCGCCGACCATCGTCGATCATGTCGGGCCGGAGATGGCGATCTACCGGGAGGAATCCTTCGGGCCGATCGTGGCGATCATCCGCGCCAAGGACGACGAGGACGCGATCCGGCTGGCCAACGATACCGAGTACGGCCTGTCCGCCGCCGTGTTCGGCCGCGACATCGGCCGGGCCATGCGGGTGGCCGAGCGGATCGACTCCGGCATCTGCCACATCAACGGCCCGACGGTCTACGACGAGGCACAGATGCCGTTTGGCGGCGTGGGGGCCAGCGGCTATGGCCGGTTCGGCGGGCGGGCGGCGATCGCCGAGTTCACCGACCTGCGCTGGATCACCATCAATGCGCAAGCGCCCCACTACCCGTTCTAGCCGGACGAAGACGGCCTCGCCGGCAGACGAGGCCGTCATCGACACCGCACAGGACCCGGTCCGGCTCGGACGCCTGGGCGAGACGATCGCCTACAACCTGCGTCTCGCCCAGAACGCGTCGTTCCAGGCGTTCAGCGCGCTGACCGGGGATCTGGGCCTGCGTCCCGGCTGGTATGCCTTGTTGCAGCTCATCGGCGACAATCCCGGCGTCAGCCAGACGGCGCTCAGCCTCGCGACCAGCCGCGACAAGAGCACCCTGACGCCACTCCTCGGCGACCTCGAGCGGCGCGGGCTGATCCGGCGCGAGCCCGACCCCGCGGACCGGCGGGGGCGCCGGATCAGCCTGACGGAGGACGGGCGCGCCAAGCTGGCCTTGCTCGCGGATTGCGCGGCCCGACACGACGCCCGGCTCAACGCCCTGTTCGCGCCCGGGCAGCGCCAGCAGATCATCCTACTCCTGAAGACCCTGACCGAGGCCTTGAGCACCGATCCGCATCGATCGAGCCCAGCGGCCGACGAGGACTGAGAGCCATGTACACGACGAGCAGCGCCTTCCTGGATGCCCTGATCGAGGCCGACGTCTCGTTCATCTTCGCCAATGTCGGAAGCGACCACCCGGCGCTGATCGAGGCGATCGCCGAGGCGCGGGCCGCCGGACGCAAGATCCCCGACATCGTCACTTGTCCCAACGAGATGGTCGGCATGAGCGCCGCCCACGGCTACTGGCAGGCGAGCGGCGTGCCCCAGGCGGTCGTCGTCCACGTCGAATGCGGCACCCAGGCGCTGGCGGGCGCCGTGCACAACGCCGCCAAGGGCCGCGCGCCGATGATCATCTTCGCGGGCGCCTCCCCGTTCACCCAGGAAGGCGAGCTGACGGGCAGCCGCAACGAGTTCATCCAGTGGATCCAGGATGTCCACGACCAGCGCGGGCTGGTGCGCGGCTACATGCGCTACGACAACGAGATCCGCACGGGCAAGAACGTCAAGGACCTCGTCCATCGGGCGCTGCAATTCGCCCGGTCCGACCCGAAGGGCCCGGTCTACCTGATGGGCGCCCGCGAGGTGATGGAGGAAGAGGTCGCCCCGACCCGCAACGATGCCGCCGCGTGGCGGCCGATCGAGCCGGCGGCCCTGAGCCGGCGGGCCGTGCGGGAGATCGCGACCGCGTTGGCGGGCGCTCGCCGGCCCCTCCTCGTCACCTCCTTCGTCGGCCGCAACCCGAACGCGGTCGCGCCCCTGACGGCGCTCTGCCGGCGGCTCGGGATCGGCGTTCTGGAATCGGTGCCGAACGCGATGAACTTTCCGCACACCGACCCGCTCTACCAGGGCAATCAGTGGAACCACCCGCGCCAGAACCCGGTGCTGGCGGCAGCCGACGTGATCCTGGTCGTCGACAGCGACGTGCCGTGGATCCCGACCGTGTCGCGGCCGGCCGACGAGGCCCGCATCTTCCACATCGACGTCGACCCGCTGAAACAGCAGATGCCGCTCTGGCACATCCGCGCCGAAGGCGTGTTCGCGGCCGATGCCGAGACCGCCCTCGACCAGCTCAACGACTGGTTCGACGCCCACCCCCCCGAGACCGCCGCCGTCGAGGCCCGCGCCGGCCACTACGCCGAGCTTCACGCCGCCCGCCAGCAGGCGCTCCGTTCGCTGGAACAGCCATCCGCCGACGACGCCGTCACCTCGGAATACCTGATCTCCCGGCTGCGGACGCTCGCGGGCGACGAGGCCTTGTTCGTGAACGAGGGCATCTCGCACTACCACACCGTGTTCGATCACCTGGCCCTCGATCGGCCCGGCGCGATCTTCACCAGCGGCGGCGGGTCCCTCGGCTGGAACGGCGGCGCGGCGATCGGCATCAAGCTGGCGCAGCCCGACAGGACCGTCGTCGCGCTCACCGGCGACGGCTCCTACATGTTCACCGTGCCGTCCTCGGTCCACTGGATGGCGCGCCGCTACGAAACGCCCTTCCTCCAGATCGTCTTCAACAACCGCGGCTGGAAATCACCGAAGCTCTCGACCTTGGCCGTCCATCCCGACGGCTACGCCGCGCGGGCCAACCACCTCGATACCTCGTTCGAACCGGCGCCCGATTACGTCGGCATCGCCGCCGCCGCGGGGGGGCCTGGGGGCGTCAGGTCAAGACGGCACCGGAGGTGGACGAGGCTCTCACCGAGGCCCTGCGGGTGGTCCGCGAGGAGAAGCGCTGCGCCGTGCTCGACGTGTGGCTGCCGCACCACTGACGCTCATGCGCCTCTGCCGGGAGGCAGCCGCGCCGGGCCTGGTCGGCGCCGTCGGACGCCCCGTGCGCGGCCGTCCGGCGTATCCGGTCATGCATCGCGATGCGAACCGATGCCAGACGGGTTCCAAGACGTAGATGGTCCCGCCAAGGACGTATCTTTTACTGCTTTCGATATGAATCACTATAGCCAGAAGGCGAGCGGTCTGCCGGCGCTGGCCTCTGGGGCGACGTGCGGCACCACCGGCAGGCCGCCGACGGAGTCGAAACCCTCCATCGGGAAGCGGCCCGACGGCATCAGGTCGCGGGGCAACGCACGGCGCGCCCGAGGCGGTCGACGTCGTCGAGGGGACCGGCCCCGGCCCCGGCGGTGCCGCCGGAGACCGGCGCGTCGATGTCGGCGACCCCGCGCTCGGCGAGGCGGGCGGCGTGGCCTTGGCACGGGAGCCGTCTGACCCGAGACGAACAGCCTCCGGGAAACCCGGAGCGGTTCACGCGGGAAGGCCCGTGGAGTGCCGGAGCGAGCGCTCGGCGTGGCCGCCGCAAGCGCCCCCCACCTCATACTCCCCAAGGCCGTGCCCCCGCGCGCTTGCTCCCGCTGCCGGCCTCCGGCACACCGGCTGACGCGTGAGCGAATCGTGTGCGGGCGGGTGTCGGGCGGCGATGGCATTGGTGAAGAAGGCGAAGCTCGCGGGCCCGGCTCTGCCGGACCGCCGGGACGACGCGCCCCGGTCGCCGGACGCGGCCAAGGAAACCGCTCCCGTCGCCCGGCGCGGTCGGGTGCGCGCGCGCGACGAGGCGGGCGAGGACACCCGGACACGCCGGCAGAAGGCGACCGAGCGCCTGGGCGCCGCCACCGAGGAGCTGGCTGCCGGCGTCACGCAGGCCTCCGCCGCGGCCGAGGAGCTGCGCCGGGCGATGGAGCAGATCGCCGGCGGGGCCGAGGAGGCCGCGGGTGCCGCCCAGGAATCGCTGGCCGCGGTGGCGGCGATCGCCGGGCGGCTCGGCGAGGCCCGGGAGCGGGCCGACCTGTCGCGCCAGCGCACCACCGCCTTCCAGTCGCTCCTCGCCGAGGCCGGTGCCCAGGCGACCCAGTCGGTCGCGGCGATCGAGGCCGAGGCCGGGCGCCAGGCGGTGACGGTCGGCATCGTCGACGAGCTCGACCGCGGGGCGGCGAGCATCGGCGCGGTCACCGCCACGGTCGCGGAGATCGCGGACCAGACCGGCTTGCTCGCCCTCAACGCCGCCCTGGAGGCCTTGCGGGCCGGGGAGCAGGGCCGCGGCTTTACGGTCGTCGCCGACGAGGTCCGGGCGCTCGCCGAGACGGCCGAGGCCGGTGCCGGCGAGGTGCGCGAGCGGGCCGAGGGTATCCGGGCCGAGATCGGGGCGCTCAGGCAGGCGGTCCGGGACGCGGCCGCCCGGGCCGTGGCCGAGGCGTCGTCCGGCGCCCGCGTCGGCCGGCAGCTGGAGGCGGCGCGGGGCGATCTCGGCACACTGGCGGAGGGCGCGCAAGCGATCCTGGCGGCGGCGCTGCGGGCGGAGGCGACCACCCGCGAGGCGCAGGCCGGCGCCGAGCAGGTCGCGTCCGCGGCCGAGCAGCAGGCCGCCGCCGCCGAGGAGGCGCAACGCGCCGTGGCGCAGCAGACGGAAGCCCTCGACCAGGGCCAGATCACCGCCGAGGCGCTGGCGGCCCTGGCCGAGACCCTGCGCGGCAGCGTCGCGGCGCGGGCGAGCGCGGAGGAGATCGGGGGTGCCGCCGATGCGCTCTCGGCCTCGATCCAGGAATTGTCGGGTGCGGCCGCCGAGATCCTGGCCGCCATCGACCAGATCAGCCGCGGCCTGACCCTCCAGAGCGCCGCCGCCCGGCAATCCGCCGCCGCCATGGTGGAGATCGAGCGCGCCGCCGCCGGGGCCCGGGCCGGCGCCGACCACGCGCTGGCGCAGGTCTCGGAGCTTGCCGGGACCCTGCACGAGGCCCGTGCCGCCCTCGAGGGCCTCGCCGACGGGGTCGGCCAGGCCCTCGACGGGATGCGCGCCTCCCTCGACCGCCTCGGCACGATCGAGGCCGGCACCGGGCGGATCGAGACGATCGTCGAGGGCATCGCCCTCGTGGCGGTGCAGATCGGCATGCTGGCGGTGACCGGCGCGGTCGAGGCCGCCCGGGCCGGCGAGGCGGGCCAGGGCTTCGCCCTGGTCTCCGCCGACATCCGGGCCCTGTCGCGCGATGCCGCGGGGGCGCGGAGCGGATCCGCGCGACCGTGCGGACGATCCGCGACGGCGCCGCCGCCTTGCGCCGCGCCCTCGAACGCTCGGTCGCCGCCGCCGAGGCCGAGGTGGCGAAGAACCGGGCCCTGACGGCGGGCCTCGCCGCGGTGGCGACCGACGTCGCCGAGCTGGAACGGGCCAACCGCGAGATCGCCGAGGGCGCCGACCACATCCTCACCGCCGCCGCCGACATCGCCGCGGGCGCCCGCCAGATCGCGGCGGCCGCCGAGGAGGCCGACCGCGCCTCGACCGAGGCCGCCACCGCCGCCCGCCAGCAGGCCCGCGGCGCCGAGGACCTGGCGGCGGCGGTCGAGGAGATCGCGCTTCTCGCCGACGAGCTGCAGGGCACGGATGGCTGAGGCCGAGTCCGCCCGCTTCCTCGTCGTCGCGTCCGACGCGGACGGGACGCGCGTCGCCCTTCCGGCGGAGCGGGTGCGGGCCCTGGCGCCGGTCCCGGCCCTGACCCGGGTGCCGGGGGCGCCGGCGGCGCTCGCCGGCCTCGCCGAGCGGCGCGGGACCGCGCTCCCGGTCCTCGATCTCGCCCGGCTGCTCGGGGCCGGTTCGACGCCGGCCGGCCGGATGGTGCTGGCCGAGGCGGGGGAGCCGGTCGGGCTCCTTGTCGCCCGCGTCGTCGGCCTCGCGGCGGAGCCGGGCGGGGCCGCGCTCCTCGATCTGCCGGGCCTCGTCGCGAGGCTGCTGCCGCGGCGGACGGAAGCCGCCGATCCGGCCACCTCGCGCAATGAGCGGGCCACGCCGCCGGACGCCCCGCGCGCCGCCATCCCTCTCCTGGCGCTCACCGTCGCGGGACGCGCCTACGCCCTGCCGCTCGGCGCGGTCGAGGCGGTGACGCGCTTGCCGGATGGCGCGGCGTCGGACGCGATGCCCTGGCAGGGCCGGTCGCTGCCGCTCCTGCATCTGGCGACCGGTCTCGGGCTCGGCCCCGCCCCGGGCAAGCGGGTCGCCGTGCTCGGCGGGATCGGGCTGGTGGCCGAGCGGGTCGGGCCGGTGCTGCGGGTGCGCCCGGACGCGATCGACCCGGTGCCCCGGGCCCTGCGCCGCGACGGGCCGGCGGCCGGCTTCGTCCGCCTCGACGACGGAACCCTCGTCTGCCTCCTGTCGCCACAGGCTCTGATTCCGGCCGGCACACCGGAGCCGGACCGGCCGCCGGCCACGATCGCCGATATCGAGCCGATGGTGGTGATCGATCTTGCCGGGAGCGCCTACGGCCTGCCCGCCGGGGCCGTGCGCGGGGTGCAGCGGGCACCGGAATCGCTGATGCGGGTGCCCGGGGCCGCCGACGGTCTCGCCGGGATGCTGGCGATGCGCGGCGGCGCCGTGCCGGTCCTCGATCTGCGCCGTCGCCTCGGCCTGCCGCCCGGGGGCGAAGGCGACCGTCGGCGCCTGGTGGTGGTCGAGGCCGGAGGTGCCCGAGCGGGTCTGCTCGTCGATGGGGCGACCCGGCTCGTGCGGCCGGAAGCCGGCGCGATCCGGCCGGCGGTGGATGGGACTGACGCCGTCACCCGGCTGGCGGAACTGCCGGGGGATCCCTGCGGTTGATCGACCCCGCCGCGCTCCTCGCCCGCGCGGGTCCCGCCGGGAGGGTGCCCGCATGATCCGTCTCCTCGTGGTCGACGACTCGGCCCTGATGCGCAAGGTGCTGGGCGGCATCTTCGCCGCCGAGGGCGATTTCACCCTCGCCTTCGCCCGCGACGGCCTCGAAGCCCTCGATCTCCTGCCCCGCTTCGCGCCGGACGTGGTGACCCTCGACGTGACCATGCCGGGGCTCGACGGGCTCGCCTGCCTCGACCGGATCATGCTGGAGCGGCCCTGCCCGGTGGTGATGCTGTCCTCCCTCACCGGGGAGGGGGCCGAGGCGAGCCTGGACGCCCTGGCTCGCGGCGCCGTCGACGTGATCGGGAAGCCGGCCGGGGCGGTCTCGCTGGCGCTCGATCGGTTCGCGCCCGCTCTGGTCAGGACGGTGCGGGCGGCGGCCCGGGCCCGGCCGCGCACCGCCCACGGGCTCGCGGCCCGCCTGCGTGCGCGCCATGCCGGCCTCGCCCCGCGCCCCGCCTTCCGCTCGGGGTCGCAGGCCCCCGACCCGATCGATCCCGCCCCCGACCGGGACGCCTCCGCGCATCCCGCCCCGTCGCCGGACCCGGCCGGCGGCCTCGTCCTCGTCGGCGCCTCGACGGGCGGCCCCCCGGCGCTCACCGCGCTTCTTAGCGGGCTGCCCGCCGGCTTTGCCTGGCCGATCGTCGTCGCCCAGCACATGCCGGCGACCTTCACCGGGCCGCTCGCCCGCCGGCTCGACGGGCTCTCCGCGCTCGACGTCCAGGAGGTCACGGCCCCGGTGCTCCTGGTCCCGGGGCGGGTCTATGTCGGGCGGGGCGACGCCGACGTGATCGTGGTGCGCCGGCCCGGCGGCCTGATGGCGGCGCCGGCTCCGGCGCAAGCCGAGTATCCGTGGCATCCGAGCGTCGACCGCCTGGTGGAGACCGCCCTCGGCCTCGTGCCGCCCCGGCGCCTGGTCGGGGTTCTGATGACCGGCATGGGCCGCGACGGCGCCCGCACCATGGCGGAGCTGCGGGCCCGCGGCGGACGCACCATCGCGGAGGCCGAGGCGACGGCGGTGGTCTGGGGCATGCCGGGGGAACTGGTGCGGGCCGGCGGCGCCAGCGTCGTCGCCCCGCTGGAGGCCATCGCGGCCGAGCTGACGGCGATGGTCGCATGATCCTGACCGAACCCGACCTGACGCGGATCTGCGACCTGCTCTACCGGCAGACCGGCATCCTGGTGCCGGGCAACCGGCGCGCCTTCGTCGAGCGCCGGGTGCTGGAGCGGCTGCGCGCCACCGGCCTTTCCGCCCTGCCGGCCTATCTCGCCTGCCTGCGCGCCGACGCGGACGGCGAGGTGCAGCATTTCGTCAACGCCTTCACGGTCAACGAGACCTATTTCAACCGCGAGGAGCACCAGCTGCGCTGCCTCACCGGTTCGCTCATGGCGGCGGTCACCGCCGGGCGGACGCGGAGCGATCCGATCCGGATCTGGTCGATGCCCTGCGCCACCGGCGAGGAACCTTATTCGGTGGCGCTGTGGCTCCTCGAACACTGGCCCGCGGTCGACGACTGGGAGATCGAGATCGTCGGCTCGGACATCGACACGAGGGCGCTCGCCGCGGCGGAAACCGGGCGCTACGGCGCCCGGGCGCTCGGCCGGCTGCCGCCCGCCCTGGTGTCGCGCTACTTCACCCGGGAGGACGAAGCCTCCTGGCGCATCCTGCCGGACTTGCGCAACTCGGTGCGGTTCAGCCGTCACAACCTCGTCGACGGGACCGGGATGGCGCAGGAGGGGCGGTTCGACATCGTGTTCTGCCGCAACGTCCTGATCTACTTCGACGACGAGTCCCGCAAGGTGGCCGCCGCCAACCTGTTCGCCGCCCTGCGGCCGGGGGGCTTCCTGTGCCTCGGCCACACCGAATCGATGGCCCGGATCCCGTCGCGGTTCGTCACCCGCCGGTTCCCGGACGCGATCGTCTACCAGCGCCCGGAGATTGCGGATGAGTGAGGCGCCGGTCACCGACGACCTCGTGGCGGATTTCGTCGCCGAGGCGCGCGATCTGATCCAGGCCGCGGCCGAGGACCTGCTGGCGCTCGACGGTCCGGCCGGCCCGGGCGTGCTGAACCGGGTGTTTCGCGCCTTCCACACCCTCAAGGGTTCGGTCGCCCTGTTCGACTGGCCGGACATGCTGGCGGCGCTCCACGCCGCCGAGGACGGGCTCGACGCCGCCCGCACCGGCCGTATCGCCACCGGCCCCGACCTCGTCGACCTGTCGCTCGCCGCCCTCGACGCCACGGCCCGCTGGACCGAGGCGATCGCCGCGACCGGTGCGTTGCCGGCCGGGACCGCGGCGGAATCGGCCCGGCTGGTCGAGAGCTTCCGGGCCCTGCTGGCTCCCGCCACCGGGGAGCCCGATGGCGTCCCGTCCGGTCAAACCCCCTCTTGCCAAACCCCCTCTTGCCAAATCCCCTCCAGCCCGGTGCCCGACTGGGCCGCCGGCCTCCTCGCCGCCTTGCGAGAGCGGCCGGACGGTCCCGTCACCGCCCTGCGCTACGTCCCGCGGGCCGATTGCTTCTTTGCCGGCGACGATCCCCTCGGGCTGGTGCGCCGGCTGCCCGGGCTCATCGCCCTGGACCTCGCCCCGGCCGGCCCCTGGCCGCCGGTGGAAACCCTCGACGTCTTCGCCTGCAACCTCGCGGTGACGCTGCTCACCGCCGATCCGCCGGCGGAGGTCGAGGCGGTGTTCCGTCTGGTGCGCGACCAGGTCGTGCTGGCCGCCCTGCCTCCGGCCAGCCAGGTGCCTCGGGATGAGCCGGTCCTCGAGGCCGATCCGGTCTCCGCCGAGCCGGCCGCCCGGACCCTGCGGGTCGATGCCGGGCGGCTCGACGCCCTGGTGGCGCTCGCCGACGACCTCGCCACCGCCCGGGCGGCCCTCGGGGCGGTCGTCGCCGAGGCCGGCTCGGGGGCCGACCTCGCCGGGCTTCTCCCCTCGTTACGCGCCAGCGACGAGCGCATCGGGCGTCTTGCCGCCGAGCTGCATCGCGAGGCGGTGGCCTTGAGGCTCCAGCCCCTGGGCCGGGTCTTCCGCCGCTTCCCTCGCGCCGTGCGGGACATCGCCCGCGGGCTCGGCAAGGAGGTCACGCTGAGCCTGGAGGGCGAGGCGACGGAGGTCGACCGCGACGTGGCCGAGGGGCTGTTCGAGCCGCTGCTCCACCTCCTGCGCAACGCCGTCGACCACGGCATCGAGCCGCCCGCGGCGCGGGTCCGCGCCGGAAAGCCCGCCTCGGGTCGGATCCGCCTGCGTGCCGAGAGCCGGGCTGAGCGGGTGATCGTCTCGGTCTCGGATGACGGCGGCGGTCTCGATCCCGCCCTCATCCGCGCCCGCGCCGCCGAGCGCGGTCTGAGGACGCCCGATGCGCTTGCGGGGCTCGACGAGGCCGGGGTGATCGACCTGATCTTCGCCCCCGGCTTCTCGACCGCGGCGGCGGTCGGCGCCGTCTCCGGCCGCGGCGTCGGCATGGATGCGGTCCGGGCGGCGGTCTCGCGCCTCGGCGGCTCCTGCACCGTCGAGAGCCGGGCCGGGGCGGGCACCACGATCCGCCTCGCCTTGCCCCGGGCGCAGTCCCTCGCCCGGCTGCTGCTCGTCGGGATCGGGCCGGAACTCTACGGCCTGCCGATGGAGGCCGTGGACGAGCTCGCCCGGGTTCCGCGGGAGCGCATCGGCGACCACGGATTGGGGGCCGCCACGGTCTTGCGCGACCGTACCGTGCCGGTTCTGCACCTTGCCGACCTCCTCGGCCTGCCCCGCGAGGCGGCATTCCCCGAGGCCCGGCTGGCGGTGCTGCGGCTCGGCGAGGAGCGCGTCGCCCTCGAGGTCGACCGGTTCGCCGGCCGTCTCGACGGGCTGGTGCGGCCGCTGCCGGGCCTCGCCGCCTTGCCCGGACTCGCCGGGACCACGCTCACCGGCGACGGCCGGGTGCTGCTGGTGCTGGATCCCGAGACCTTGCCCGACACCCCGATCGATCGGGGACGAGAGGAGAGGGCGCCATGAGCGTGCGCCGCGACGGAGACCTGATCCGCCTCGAGGGCGCCTGCCCGGTGGAGGAGGCCGAGACCCTGGCCGCCCTGCTCCTCGCCCATCCGGGGACCGGCATCGACTGGAGCGCCTGCACGGGGATGCACACCGCCGTGGTCCAGGTGCTGCTCCGGCTGCGCCCGCCGCTCCATGGCCCCTGCACCGATCCCTTCGCGGCCCGCTGGCTGGCGCCGCTGCTAGGGCAGCCGGTCAATCCCCGAACCGGACTCGCTCCGCGGAAAAACTGAGCGCGACGATACCAGTTTTCAGCTATGGCATGGGTCGTGCGGCCGCGCCCATGCCTGCCGTCACGACCCCGAGAGTTCCCGCAAGGGCGCCATTCCCTTTCGTCAGAAGCAGCCTAGATGCCGCCCATGTCGCAATCTCCGACGTCGCAGCCTCCGACCGATCCCGCGCCCGTCACCGTCCTCGTGGTCGACGACAGCAAGCTCGCGCGGGCCGTCGCCATGCGGCTGCTGCGGCAGGCGAAGCCCGATTGGGCGTTGCGCGAGGCGGCCAATGCCGAGGAGGCCCTGACGATCGTGGCGGGCGGACCGGTCGACGTGGCGCTCCTCGACTTCAACATGCCGGGCAAGGACGGGCTCGCCCTCGCGGCCGAGCTGCGCGCCGGGCGGCCCGCGATGCCGATCGCCGTGATCTCGGCCAACATCCAGGACGAGGTGATCGCCCGCGCCCGCGAGCTCCAGGCGACCTTCCTGGCTAAGCCCCTCACCGGCGACGCGCTGGCGGGCTTCCTCTCGGGCGCCGCCTTGCGCCTGCGCCGGGGCGGCCCGGCATGAGCGGGGATGCCATGGAGGACGGGGCGACGATCGGCCTGACCGAGCTGCAGCAGGACGCCTTCACCGAGCTCGTCAACATCGGGGTGAGCCGCGCCGCCGCGAGCCTGCGCCAGATGATCGGCACCCAGGTGCTGCTCTCGGTGCCCTCCGTCGAGATCGTCTCGCGCCACTCCGCCGCGCGGCTGATCGGCGAGCGCGAGGCGGCGCCGCTGGTGGTGGTCCACCAGGATTTCGAGGGCGCCTTCGCGGGCCGCGCCCTCCTGATCTTCCCGCAGGAGAACGGCCGCGAGCTGGTCCGGGCCGTCGCCGGCGAGGAGCTGTCGCCCGAGGAGGTCGCGGCGCTCGAGGACGAGGCCCTGGCCGAGACCGGCAACATCATCCTCAACGGCTGCCTCGCCACCATGGCGAACATGCTCCAGCGCACGCTGACCATGTCGCTGCCGGGAATCCTGCGCGGGGACGGCCCGCGGATCTTCGGGACGCAGGCCGGCGAGACCTCGGCCGCGGATGCCCTGGTGCTGTTCCTCTACATCGACTTCTCGGTGAGCGAGCGCGACATCCGCGGCTACCTGGCGATGCTGATGGACCTGCCGTCGCTGGAGAACCTGCGGCTCCTGGTGGACGAGTTCATCGCCCGCGCCCTCGGCGACCTGGACGCGTGATGGCCGGCGCACCGACCGGAGGCGTGAGCGCGCCCGACGCCCGCGGCGACGCGCTCGGCCTGGCCATCGCGGCGGCACGGGCCCGCGTCGGGCCGTTCCTCACCGCCCTGGAGCATTCGCGCCAGCCGATGCTCATCAGCGATCCCCACCTGCCCGACAACCCGGTGGTCTTCGCCAACCAGGCCTTCCTGACGCTCACCGGCTACGACGCCTGCGAGGTGCTGGGGCGCAACTGCCGGTTCCTGCAGGGGCCGGAGACCGATCCGGGCGCGCTGGCGGCGATCCGCGAGGGCCTGCGCGAGGAGCGCGTGGTCCGGGTCACGATCCTGAACTACCGCCGCGACGGCAGCCGGTTCTGGAACCAACTGCTGATCTGCCCGATCCGCGACGAGGCCGGCCGCCTCGTCAACCACTTCGCCTCGCAGGTGGACATGTCGCATGTCCACGAGGCGGAGGCCGGGCGCTCGCGCCTCGCCGACATCGAGCGGCGCTTGTCGGAGGCGCAGCGCCAGCTCTCCCTGACCCTCTCCTCGGCCGGAATCGCCGGCACCTGGGACTGGGACATCCAGGCCAAGCTCCTGCACGTCGACGGGCGCTTCGCCGCGCTGACCGGGCTGTCCCCCGCACCGCGGCCCGGCACCGTGCCGATGAGCCCCGGCCCGCTCCCGGCCAGCGCCTTCTTCTCCGGCATCCACCCCCTCGACCGCCTGCGGGTGCGGCTCGCGGTGAGCGGCATCCTCGGCGGGGCCGAGGTGTTCGACAAGGAGTACCGCCTGCTCTCACCGGACGGCTCGGTGCGCTGGGTCCATGCCCGCGGCCGCTGCCATTTCGGCGTGGACGGACGGCCCGCCCGCTTCACCGGCGTGCTGGTCGAGGTGACCGACCAGAAACGGGTCGAGGAGCGCCTGCGCATCGCCCAGTCGGCGGGCCGCGTCGGCGCCTTCGAGCACGTGCCGGGCTTCGCCACCGTGGCGGCCTCGCCGCAATTCTGCAGCCTGCTCGCCTGGTGCCGGCCCGCACCGTGGCGGCGAGCGCCGTCAACGCGCTGGTGGTCGAGGGCGACCCGCCGCTGCTGGCGCCCGACCAGCGCCACGAGGGCGAGCTGCCGCCGGTCGAGACCCGGGTGCGGCTGTCCGATACCGGCGAGGTGCGCTGGCTCGCCCGCCGCGGCGAGGCGATCCGCGACACCGAGACCTCGGGTCTGCGCCATGTCGGGGTGGTCTACGACATCACCGAATCGAAGCAGGCCGAGGTGGCCTTGCGCGAGCTCAACGACACCCTGGAGGCGCGGGTGCGCGAGGCGGTGGCCGAGCGCGAGCGGGCCGAGGAGCAGCTGCGCCAGTCGCAGAAGATGGAGGCGGTGGGCCAGCTCACCGGGGGCATCGCCCACGACTTCAACAACCTGCTCACCGGCATCGTCGGCTCGCTCGACCTGATGCAGACCCGCATCAACGAGGGCCGGACCGAGAACCTGACCCGCTATGCCGGCCTCGCCATGGCTTCGGCCCAGCGCGCCGCCGCGCTCACCCATCGCCTGCTCGCCTTCTCGCGCCGCCAGCCGCTCGAATCGCGCCCCGTCGACGCCAACCGGCTGGTCAGCTCGATGGACGAGCTGATGCGCCGCACGCTCGGCGAGCGGGTGCAGCTCGAGGTGGTGGTGGCCGGCGGCCTGTGGCTGACCCTCTGCGACCCCAACCAGCTCGAGAACGCGATCCTCAACCTCGCCATCAACGCCCGCGACGCGATGCCGGAGGGCGGGCGCCTCACGATCGAGACCGCCAACGCCCATCTCGACGACGCTTACGCGGCTCGCGAGGTCGGCGTGCGGGCGGGGCAATATGTCTGCATCGGCGTGACCGATACCGGCACCGGCATGCCGGCGGACGTGATCGCCCGCGCCTTCGACCCGTTCTTCACGACCAAGCCCATCGGCCAGGGCACGGGTCTCGGCCTGTCGATGATCTACGGCTTTGCCAAGCAGTCGGAGGGCAACGTCAAGATCTACTCGGAGGCCGGGCAGGGCACGACGGTCAAGCTCTACCTGCCGCGCTACCACGGCGAGATCGAAGCCTCGTCGGACATCCGGGGCGAGGCGCCGCGGGCCGAGCGCGGCGAGACGGTGCTGGTCGTCGAGGACGACCCGACCGTGCGCGCCCTGGTGATCGAGGTGCTGCACGAGCTCGGCTACCGCACCCTCGAGGCCGGCGACGGGCCGGCGGGCCTGCGCCTGCTGCAATCGGCCTCCCACATCGATCTTCTGGTCACCGATGTCGGCCTGCCGGGCCTCAACGGCCGCCAGCTCGCCGACCAGGCCAGGCTGGTGCGGCCGCATCTGAAGGTGCTGTTCATGACCGGCTACGCCGAGAACGCCGCCTTCGGCAACGGGCATCTCGGTCCGGGCATGCAGATGATCACCAAGCCGTTCCCGGTCGAAGGGCTGGCGACCAAGATCCGGTCGATCATCGAGGGGTGATACCAACGGTCGTTGGAAACGACCTTTGGTTCCGTTCTCAAATTTTCGTCAAGCCTCTGGCTTGGCATAGAAAATTCGAGATGGCTCAATGGCCCGATGCGTCAGCATCTTGGGCCATTGGGATGAGAGGGCCGCTCGCGCGGTCCCCCGATCGCCCGGCGATTCCCCGCTACCGCCGCACCCGCCGGCTCCGCTCCTCCTGGGCGAAGGCATCCTCCTGCGCCTTGAGCCGGTCGACGAAGATTGTGGCGGCGCGCGCGATGTGCTGGCGCGACAGGCGGTCGGCGTCCTCGGCCTCGCCCGCGGCGATCGCGTCGAGGATCGCCGCGTGCTCGTCCCAGATGCGCGCCGGCATCGCCTCGTCCTCGCGCAGGACCTCGCCCATGATCCGCCGCAGGTGGTTGAAGTGCGGCGCCGCGGTCTCGACGATGATCGGATTGTCGGCGATCTCGCCGAGGAAGCGGTGGAAGGCGATGTCGGCCGCGATCAGCTCCGCGACCGAGCCGCTCTGTGCCGCCGCGCGCCCCGCCGCCACCAGGGGCGGGCCCTCCCGGCCGGCCCGGGCCGGGTTGCGCTCGGCGGCGAGACGGCTCGTCAGTCCCTCCAGCACGCCCCGTACCTCGTAGAGGTTGCGCACGAACGAGGCTTCGAGCGGCGCCACCACCAGCCCGCGGCGCGGCGCGTCGCGCACGATGCCGTGGTTGCGCAGCAGCAGCAGCGCCTGCTGCACCGGCTGGCGCGAGACGCCGTAGGCGTCGGCGAGCTCGTCCTGGATCAGCCGCGTGTTCGGCGCCAGCCGCCCCTCGGTGATTTCGCTGAAGATCGCGCCGTAGACCTGCTCGACGAGCCGGTGGCGCGTCGGGCTGCGGTCGTCCGTCTCGCCGGCCATGGCCGGATCCCCCTTCACGCAGAAAACTCGTCGCCGACGTGTTGCGCAAACCGGAGGCTCGTGCAATACCGAATTCGAAATTCGAATTCCGAATTCAATAACGGCAAGGCGGATAACGCCGCCGGCTCGGAATTCCCGAGGGAGAAACGCCATGACCGATCCCCGCCTCACGGGTCCTCGCCGGACGGGTCTCCACCGCCGGCACATGCTGGCCTCCGGCCTGGGCGCCGCCGCTTGCCTCGCCGCCGGCTTTCCGCGTCCGGCGCTGGCGCAAAGCCAGAAACTCACCTTCAAGCTCGGTACCGACCTGCCGGTGCCGCATCCGGTCAACGTCCGGCTGAAGGAGGCGATCGCCGCCATCGCCCAGGAGACGAACGGCGCGGTCGAGGTCAGCCTGTTCCCGTCGAACCAGCTCGGCAGCGATTCGGACATGCTGTCCCAGATCCGCTCCGGGGCGCTGGAACTCGCGACATTCCCGGGCACCGTGGTCTCGACCCTGGTGCCGGCGACCTCGCTCACCGGCATCGGCTTCGCCTTCACGAGCTACGACAAGGTCTGGGCCGCGATGGACGGCGAGGTCGGCGGCTACATCCGCAAGTCGATCGAGAAGGCGAACCTCGTCCCGTTCGCGACGACCTGGGACAACGGCTTTCGCCAGATCACCACCAGCACCAAGCCGATCCGCACGCCCGACGACCTCAAGAACTTCAAGATCCGCGTGCCGGTGGTGCCGCTCTGGGTCTCGATGTTCTCCGCGCTCGGCGCCGCGCCGGTCAGCATTCCCTTGAGCGAGGCCTATTCGGCGCTGCAGACCCGCATCGCCGACGGCCAGGAGAACCCGCTGGCGCTGATCAACTTCGCCAAGTTCTACGAGGTGCAGAAATACTGCTCGCTCACCAACCACGCCTGGGACGGCTTCTGGATGATGGCGAGCGGCCGCGTCTGGAAGGGCGTGCCGGCGGACGTGCGCGCCATCATGGAGAAGCACCTCAACGCCGCGGCCTTGAAGGAGCGCGACGACATCGCCGCGGCCAACCGCGACACGCAGAAGGAGCTTGAGGGGCGGGGACTGGTGTTCAACGCCACCGATCCGAACGCCTTCCAGTCGGCGCTGAAAGCAACGAAGTTCTACGGCCAATGGCGTGAGAAGTTCGGGCCGGAGGCCTGGGCGCTGGTGCAGAAATACGCCGGGGATATCGGGTAATTCTCACGGATCACAGTTTTCCCACCGCGAACCTGAGATCCACCGCGTCATTCCGGGGCCGCGGAGCGGAGCCCGGAATCCATAACCGCTGAGGGTTCAATCGAAGGCGGATAATGTGCCGCTTCATTCTCCTCCACCTGAGCGTCTGGATTCCGGGCTCCGCTTCGCGGCCCCGGAATGACGAGGGAGGGAGACGGACCGTCGGTGTGACCTGATCAGCGACATCACCCGAGCCCACGCAGAACGAGGAAGCGAGGACAACCACGATGAGGGATGTGCTCACCCCCGGGCAGATGCTCGCCGTCCAGGCGCGCCTGCAGCCCGACCGGATCGGCGCACGCGACCTCGAGCGCGCGATGACGTTCCGGCAGTGGAACGCCCGCGCCTGCCGGCTGGCCAACGGCCTCCTCGGCCTCGGTCTGCGCAAGGGTGAGCGGGTGGCGGTGCTGGCCTATAATTGCGTCGAGTGGTTGGAGATCTACGCCGCGATGGCGAAGGCCGGCCTCGTCGCGGTGCCGATCAACTTCCGGCTGGTCGGTGCGGAAGTCCGCTACATCCTGGAGGATGCCGAGGTCTCGGCCCTGATCCTCCAGGACGAGCTCGCCGGCACGATCGATGAGATCCGCGCCGACCTGCCGATCTCTGAATCCCGGGTGGTGTGGTTCGGGGCGACACCCTGCCCCGCCGGCTTCTGCGCTTACGAGGACCTGATCGGGAAGGCCCGCGAGGACGAGCCCGGACTGGCGATCGATCCGGCCGATCCGTGGATGCTGATGTACACCTCCGGCACCACCGGCAAGCCGAAGGGCGCGATCCGCTCGCATCGCGGTGCCGCCATGCTGTCGATGATCACCGAGATCGAGCTCGGCATCCACCGGCGCGATTCGGCCCTGCTGGTCATGCCGCTCTGCCACGCCAACTCGCTCTATTTCTTCGGGGCGTTCAGCTATTGCGGCGGCGTCACCAGCGTGTACTCGCGCAAGAGCTTCGATCCCGAGCATTGCGTGAGGGCTCTCTCTGAGGGCGGGGCGAGCTTCACCTCCCTGGTGCCGACCCACTACGCGATGATGCTGGGCCTGAGCGAGGCCGCGAAGGCGCGCTACGACCTTACCCGCATCACCCGGCTGATGATCTCCTCGGCCCCGGCCCGGCCCGACACCAAGCGGGCCGTGATAGAGTTCTTCCCGAATTCCGGGCTCTATGAATTGTACGGCGCCACCGAGGTCGGCTGGGCGACGATGCTGCACCCGCCCGAGCAATTCACCAAGCTCGGCTCGGTCGGCCGCGAATGCGTCGGCTCGGCGCCGATCAAGTTGCTGGATGAGGCCGGCAACGAGGTGCCGGATGGGGAGGCCGGCGAGCTGTTCTGCTCGAATCCCTACCTGTTCGACGGCTACTGGAAGCTGCCGGAGAAGACGAAGGAGGCCTTCCGCGGCGCGTACTGCACCGTCGGCGACATGGCCCGGCGCGACGCCGACGGGTTCATCCATCTCGTCGACCGCAAGAGCAACATGATCATCTCCGGCGGCGAGAACATCTACCCGTCCGAGGTCGAGGCCCTGCTCGGCGGCCACCCGGCGGTGCATGACGTGGCGGTGGTCGGCCTGCCGGACGAGACCTGGGGCGAACGGGTCCACGCCGTCGTCGTGCTGCGCGACGGGGCCTTTGCCAGCGAGGCCGACATCCTCGGCTGGTGCAAGGACCGCCTCGCCGGCTTCAAGCGCCCGCGCACGGTCTCGTTCATGGCCGACGAGGCGATGCCCCGCACGGCGACGGGCAAGAACCTGCACCGGAAGCTGAAAGAGCGGCTGGTGCGGGGGGAGGGGTAGGGCGCCGCAGTCTCCTACGGTTCACGACACAGCAGGTTGCGCGGTGTCGGAGTGACGGCCGAGAGCGTAACCCTCCCCCCTCTGCGGGGAGGGTGGCGAGCGGATGCGAGCCGGGAGAGGGGCGGCGCGACGGTGCCGAGCATGGCGCCCGTCAGAACGGTTCCGCCTCATCCGGAAGCGTGTTTCCCCTCTCCCGACCTGCTCCGCAGGCCACCCTCCCCCGCAGAGGGGGGAGGGGGTCACGCTCTCAGCCGTTGCGCTTGCACCCGCTCTGCAAGGATGCCCACCTTACCCGGAACAAGTTCCAAGGCGAGCACGACCCGCCGAAAGCGCGAACAACAACACGAACGGGAGGGAAACCCCATGAGCCAACCGGCCACCGTCCAGGACCTCAACGCCGACGCGCAATCCTGCGCCGCCTGGATCGCGCAGTTCCTGAAGGCGCGGGGCGTCGATCGGGTGTTCGGGCTCCAGGGCGGCCACATCCAGCCGATCTGGGACCATTGCGCCCGCCTCGGCATCCGCATCGTCGACGTGCGCGACGAGGGCGCCGCCGTCCACATGGCCCACGCCCATGCCGAGCTGACCGGGGAACTCGGGGTCTGCATGGCGACCGCCGGGCCCGGCGTCACCAACTGCGTCACCGGCATCGCCAACGCGTCGCTCGCCCGCGTCCCGGTGCTGCTGATCGGCGGCTGCACCTCGCGGCCGCAGGCCAATCTCGGGCCGCTCCAGGACATCCCCCACGTCGACATCCTGCGGCCCGTCACCCGCCAGTCGCGCACCGCCCGGGTCGCCGACCAGGTGATCCGCGAACTCGACGAGGCGGTCGCCCGCGCCATGGGCGATCTCGGCGAGCCGGGACCCGTCTACATCGAGATCCCGACCGACGTGCTGCGCGCCCACGTGCAGCCGCAACTGGTGCTCGACGACTGGATGACGCCGAAGGCGCCGCGGGTGCTGCCGCCCGATCCGGCCGGAATCGCCAAGGCCGTCGAGGTGCTGTGGAGAGCGAAGCGCCCGCTGGTGGTGAGCGGCCGCGGCGCCAGGAATGCCGGTCCCGAGCTGGTACGGCTCCTCGACGCGCTGGGCGCGGTCTATCTCGACACGCAGGAGAGCCGCGGCCTGGTGCCGGCCGACCATCCCGCCACCGTCGGCGCCATGCGGGCCGCCGCGATGACCGAGGCCGACGTCGTTCTCGTGATCGGCCGCAAGCTCGATTACCAGCTCGGCTACGGCTCGCCGGCGGTGTTCCCGAATGCCCGCTTCGTGCGGATCGCCGACACCGCAGGCGAACTCGTCGACAACCGCCGCGGCGAGCCGGAACTGCTCGCGACGCCCGCCCTGGCGCTGGCCGCGATCGTCGACGCCGCCGGCAACCGCGCGCCGGCCCTCGACCGTCCTTGGGCGGAAGGCCTGCGGGCGCGCCACGTCAAGCGCTCGACCGGCGCGGCGGTGCCGCAGACCGGCGAGGACGGCCGGATCCACCCGGCGGCGATCTTCGCGGCGATCCGGGAGGTCGCGGAGCCCGACTACATCGCGGTGGCCGATGGCGGCGATCTCCTGAGCTTCGCCCGGGTCGGCCTCGAGGCGCGGACCTACCTCGATGCCGGCGCCTTCGGCTGCCTCGGCGTCGGCGTGCCCTACGCCACCGCCGCCTCGCTCGCCTTCCCCGATCGGCAGGTGATCTGCGTCACCGGCGACGGCGCCTTCGGCATCAACGCGATGGAGATCGACACCGCTTCCCGCCACGGGGCGAAGCCCGTCATTATCGTGTCGAACAACGCCGCCTGGAACATCGAGCGCTACGACCAGGAGTTCAATTACGGCGGCCGGGTCGTCGGCACGCTGCTCGCCGATTCCGATTACGCCGCCATGGCCCGCGCCCTGGGTGCCCATGGCGAGCGGGTCGAGCGGCCGGAGGACCTGCCCGCCGCGATCGCGCGGGCGCTCGCCGCCAACGGTCCGGCGCTGATCGACGTCGCCACCTCGCAGGTCGCGGTATCGTCGGATGCCCGCAAGGGCCTCGGCTTCGTGCCGGATTACCAGCCGCTCACCGCCTGGGACGACGCGGAGCGGCGGCGGCGCGGCGAGACGGCGTGAGGGACGGGCGCCACGGCGCGGCGGCGGGCCGAAGCGCGTCCGCTGCCGCGCGCGACAGGGGCATGAAACCCCTGGCGATCCCCTGTCCTGCCCAGGACACCATCCTGAGAAGCGGACGAAGTGAGCCTCGAAGGAGGGCTCCAGGGACCACGGCGATCCCTGGAGCCCTCCTTCGCGGTCAGTCCATCGTCGATGGACCGACACCTCGGGATGATGTCGCGGGCGGGAAAATCCCGATGCCCGCAGGCCTCATGCCACGGTCCTGCTCCGCGCCCGGGCGGCGGACAGGATTCGTTAGGATTTGACCGATATCGTCAATCCGGTTGAAGGGACCTGTGGAGACGAGCCGCGACGCGCCGCGCAGACCAAGACCCTAGCGGAAGCCGACGACCTTGCGCTCGCGCTTGCGCTCGGCGGCGGGCTGGTAGGCGATGCGGCAGTGATGGGTGCAGTACGGCAGGCCGGCGATCGCGCGGTCGCCGCAGAAGCGAAAGTCCGGCGTGGACGGGTCGCCCATCGGCCAGCGGCACATGAATTCCCGCAGCTCCATGATGGTGACGCGGGCGCTCTCCGGCAACGCGACCGTCGCGGAGGACGAGGCGGGCTGGACCAGGGCGAGGGCCGGCGGTGGGGGGGCGAGCATCGACGGGGCGTCGGCAACGGGCGCGGCGGCGTCGGAATCGGCCCGGGCACGACGGCCGCCGGCCGGCGCGGTCCCGTTGGCCTTCAGCACGCGCCCGGCCAGGCCGAGGCGATGGACCTTGCCGATGACCGCGTTGCGGGAGACGCCGCCGATCTCCGCAGCGATCTGGCTGGCGCTGCGGCCGTCGCTCCACAGCCGCTTGAGAAGCTCGACGCGTTCCTTCGTCCAGCCCGGACCCGCATCCACCATCGCCGCCTCCACTCCCCCGACATCACCCATGGAATCGGCACGCAGCCGCGAGCGGTCCGCCGCTCGACCGCGCGTTCAATCCATCCGATCCTGCTGGTGATCGCCGCCACGCCTGGGGCGGTGGCGACGGGGGTGAACCTACAGGACGGCCTAACATCCGCGCAAGAGTCCGGCTCCCGCCGAGTTGGTTTTTCCCCGCGCCGGAACCGGCCTCCGGACCCGTCGATATCGGGGTGCGGATCCATCCAGCGGCCTCGCCGGAACGCCCGGAGACCAAAGCAATATCCTTGAAATTCAATAGCTTGACGGATTTCTCGGAAACCGCGCGCGCCGTGGCGCACGCCACCGCCCCGGGTTGAAACGGCCCCGCAACCTCGACCAACTCCCGGTTGTCGCGACGGTCCCGGCCAAGCGTGGCAGCGATGCCACGGCATCGGCGGCCGGCACGTTGCCGGGGACCGGGGCGGGGCCTATCTTGAGACGACCAACAGGGCCGACGCCAGCACCGACGGCCGCCCCGGGAGACCTCATGCGACCACTCCTCGCGTGCGTCCTGCTCGCGCTCTCCTCGCCCGCGATGGCGGCGGAGGCGGTGCATCTCGCGCCCCATCGTGCCGTCTACGACCTGTCCCTGTCCGGCAGTTCCGGCACCCGCGCGGTCGAGAGCGCCCGCGGCCGGATCGTGTTCGATTTCACCGGCGATTCCTGCAAGGGCTACGCCCTGCAATATCGGCAGGTGACGGTGCTGGAGAGCTCGGAGAGCGGCACCCGCACCTCCGACCTGCGCAACACCACCTTCGAGAGCGGCGACGGGCGCAGCTTCCGCTTCCGCACCCAGTCCGACCTCAACGGCAAGATCGCGGCCCCCGTCGACGGCAACGCCGAGCGCGGCGACAAGGGCATCGACGTCACCCTCAAGCAGCCCAAGCGCGGCGAGATGGCGGTGCCGGGCGAGGTGCTGTTTCCGGCCGCCCACATGCGGCGGCTGGTCGAGGCCGCCCGGGCCGGGCAATCCACCGTCTCCGTCAAGGTGTTCGACGGCTCGGATGACGGCCGCAAGGTCTACGACACCCTGGCGGTGATCGGCCCGCAGCGCGTCGCCGCCAAGCCCGGGGCGACGCCGGAGCCCGGCGCGGCGCAGAAGCCCGCCGCCCCGGTCGAGGCGGCGTTGCGCGACGGCGCGATGGCGGCGATGCCGCATTGGCCGGTGACGCTGAGCTATTTCTCGCCGGGGGAGGGGGAGCGGACCCCGGTCTACGTCCTCGCCTTCGATCTCTACGAGAACGGGGTCAGCGGCGCGTTGCGCCTCGATTACGGCGAGTTCTCGCTGAAGGGCGAGCTGTCGCGCATCGACCTGTTGCCCGGGAGCAAGGACTGCAAGTAGGGCGCGGCCGAGGGCGACGGGGACACCGGCGCCTGTTTGTGCTCATCGACAGTCCTGACCCCCTCCTCGTCATTCCGGGGCCGCGAAAGCGGAGCCCGGAATCCAGAACCGCGGATGGTTCAGAACAGAGCGGCCGGCGTCCCGCTTTATTCTGCACCAACTGAGCGTCTGGATTCCGGGCTCCGCTTTCGCGGCCCCGGAATGACGCGGCGGGTTTGATGATCCGAAGAGACCAATCAAATTTCTTCTTATCGCGGCTCCCGCTCCGGCGGGGCCTTGCTCCCGCGATCGTTGTCCCGACCCCTCGCTTGATCCCTGGCCTGCGGCGCGAAGCCGAGCCCGCGCTGCACCGCCGCCGCGCCGAATCGGTCGCGCAGGGCATCGATCGCGGCGGCCCGGCTCGCCTCCCGGACCGCCGAGACGTCGGCGAGGTCGCCCCGGTCGGCATGGGCGGCGCCGCAGAGGTCGCCGGCCCCGATCCCGATCAGCCGGAAGGCGGTGCCGTCGCAGGAATCGCGCAACAGCGCCTCGGCCGGGCGAAACAGCCGCTCGGCGACCTGCGTCGGCGCCAGCCCCGAGCGGGTGCGGGTCCGCAGGCGAAACTCCCGGTCCTTGAGCTTTAGGGTGACGCTGCCGGCGGCGAGTTCCGCCCGCTTCAGGCGCCGTGCGACCTTCTCGCAGAGTTGCCACAGCACCGGCCGCAGGGCCTCGAAGGCGCGCAGGTCCTCCGTGAAGGTGGTCTCGCCCGAGATGCTCTTGGTCTCCCGTCGCGGCTGGACCGGGCGCCGGTCCTCGCCGCGGGCGAGCGCCAGGAGGCGGACGGCATCGCGCCCGAGCGCGGCGTGCAGCCGCTCCGGCGCCACCCGGCCGATCTCGCCGATCCGCTGGATGCCAAGCGCCGCGAGACGCTCGCCCGCGGCCTGGCCGATGCCGGGCAGGATCCGTACCGGACGCGGCGCGAGGAACGCCTCGGCTTCCGCCCGGCCGATGATCGAGAAGCCGCGCGGCTTCTCGAGGTCGGAGGCGATCTTGGCCAGGAACTTGTTGGGCGCGAGCCCGACCGAGACGGTGATGCCGACCTCCGCCTCCACCTTCCGGGCGAACCCCGCCAGCGTCACGGCGGGCGAGGCCCCGTGCATCCGCTCGGTGCCCGAGAGGTCGAGGAAGGCCTCGTCGATCGAGACCGGCTCGACGAGCGGCGTCAGGTCCTGCATCATCGCCCGCACCTGGCGCCCGACCCGGGCGTATTTCTCCATGTCGGGCCGCAGCACCACCGCGTCCGGGCAGGCTTCGAGCGCGCGGAACATCGGCATCGCCGAATGCACGCCGCGGATGCGGGCGATGTAGCAGGCGGTCGCGACCACGCCGCGCTTCCCCCCGCCGATGATCAGCGGCCGGTCCCGCAAGGCGGGGTCGTCGCGCTTCTCGACCGCGGCGTAGAACGCGTCGCAATCGATATGCGCGATCGACAGCGCGTCGCGCTCCGGATGGGCGAGCAGGCGCGGCGAGCCGCAGGCCCGGCAGCGGACCGCGTCGGCCGGCGGGCGCGCCCCGCAATCGCGGCAGAGCGGTTGTCCGCTCACGCCCCGAACTCGCCAGGCGTCTCGCTCGGCTGGTCGTCGAAATCCGGCGGGCCGAGGCGGCGCCAGGCCTGGGTGATCCGCTCGGGCGGCACCTCCAGCGCCGCGGCGCAGGCCAGCAGCAATTCCTCGTCCGCCACCACGTGGTCGAGGAGGCCGGCGACAAGATCGGGGCTGTCGGCCGCCTGCCGCAGCGCATCCGGCGAGAGGCCGGAATTCTCCATGAACCGGAGCAATCGGCCGGGCTCGCCGGTCACGTAGGCGAAGACCCGGCCGCCCAAGGCCGCCGCGGCGGATTCGCTCAGCACTCCGCCACGGGGATCGCGCCCCCTGGCCAATCCTTCGAATTTGCGTTTCATCAACATGTGCCGCTTAACAGTGTTGCGGGTCCGGTTTTCTGCCGGGGTGTGACGCGGGCCGCCGGGGCGCCGGAGACAGTGAGCCATGACGAAGACGGTGCTCATCGTCGAGGATAACGAGCTGAACATGAAGCTCTTCAACGACCTGTTGGAGGCTCACGGCTACGCGACCCTCAAGACGGCGAACGGGATCGAGGCGATCGAGCTGGCGCGCCGGCACCGGCCGGACCTGATCCTGATGGACATTCAGCTCCCCGAGGTGTCGGGCCTCGAGGTGACTAAATGGCTCAAGGAGGATGACGAGCTCAAGGCCATCCCGGTGATCGCCATCACGGCCTTCGCCATGAAGGGGGACGAGGAGCGCATCCGCGAGGGTGGCTGCGAGGCCTACCTGTCCAAGCCCATCTCGGTCGCGAAGTTCCTCGCGACGGTCCGCACCTATGTCGGCGACGAACGCCAGAGCTGATCCAGAGCTTGCGAGAGGCCTGATCGTCCCATGTCGGCACGTGTTCTCATCGTCGACGACCTGTTTCCCAATATCAAGTTGCTCGAGACGAAATTGACCGTCGAGTATTTCGACGTCGTCTCGGCGATGAACGGGCCGGACGCACTGGCGGTGTGCGAGAAGGGCCTGTGCGACATCGTGCTGCTCGACGTGATGATGCCGGGCATGGACGGGTTCGAGGTCTGCCGCCGGATCAAGTCGACGCCGACCATGGCGCACCTGCCGGTGGTGATGGTGACCGCCCTCGACCAGCCGAGCGACCGCCTGCGCGGGCTCGATGCCGGCGCCGACGACTTTTTGACGAAGCCCATCGACGACACCGCCCTGATGGCCCGGGTGCGCAGCCTGGTGCGCCTGAAGGCCGTGACCGACGAGTTGCGCAGCCGCGCCATGTCGTCGCGGGTCGGCGATCCCCTGGCGGCGGCCACCGCCGAGACCGGGCACAATGCCAATGTGCTCGTGGTCGAGGACCGCCCGGCTTCCGCCGACCGGCTGATCGCGGCGCTCGGCCAATACCATTGCGTCGAGGCGGTGGCCTCGCCCCAGGAGGCCCTGGAGCGGGTCAAGGCCGGCGATTACGACGTGGTGCTGGTGAGCCTGGACCTCCAGGACCATGACGGTCTGCGCCTGTGCAGCCAGCTGCGCTCCCTCGACCGCACCCGCACCGTGCCGGTGGTGATGATGGCCGATCCGCACGATCGGGCCCGCATCATGCGCGGCCTCGATCTCGGCGTGCACGATTACCTGGTCCGGCCGATCGACCGCAACGAGCTGATCGCGCGCGTGCGCACCCAGGTGAAGCGCAAGCGTTTCTCGCATTCCTTGCGCGAATCGGTCCAGGCCTCGATGGATCTCGCCGTCACCGACGGGCTCACCGGCCTGCACAACCGGCGCTACCTCGACAGCTACCTCGCCGGGCTGTTCTCCGAGCCTTCACTGCGGGATCGCTCGGTGGCCCTGCTGATCCTCGACATCGACCGCTTCAAGTCGATCAACGACCGCCACGGGCACGATGCCGGCGACGAGGTGTTGAAGGAATTCGCCAACCGCATCCGGGCCCAGACCCGCGGCATCGACGTGGTGGCGCGCTACGGCGGCGAGGAGATCGTGGTGGTGGTGCCCGATACCGGACTCGACGCCGCCCGCCAGGTCGCCGAGCGCATCCGCGAGCGGATCGAGGCGGCGCCGTTCCAGGTCCAGCGCGGCACCAGCGCCATCGACGTCACGGTCTCGATCGGCGTCGCCGCCCGCCAGCCCGCGGACGACGACCCGGGCCTCATCCTCAAGCGCGCCGACCTCGCGCTCTACCGGGCCAAGCAGGACGGCCGGAACCGGGTGGTGGCGGCGGCAGCGTGAGGGGCCGGGGGGGCGAATCCGCAGCGGGTGAGGCCTGTCCCTGGGACCCCGATCGCATGGGCCGATCGTGTCGACGCCCTCCATGCCATCCCGGGGCCGCGCAGCGGAAACCGGGATCCACGAGCGCTGACGAGACGGGATGAAGCGGAACATCGGCCGCCTCGTCGAGGCACGACAGCGGTCATGCATCCCGGGGTCTCGGTCTTTGGCGAGCCCCGGGGATGCCGGCTCTCAGGCGGCTTTCCGCCGCTCCGGATAAAGCCCGAGCAAGCCTTCCGGCGTCGCCTCCGCCACGCCGCGCTCGGTGATGATGCCGGTCACGAGGCGCGCCGGCGTCACGTCGAAGGCCGGGTTCGCCACCGGGCTGCCGGGCGAGACCACCGCCACGGTGGCGAAGGCCCCGTCATCGGTGCGGCCGGTGAGGTGGGTCACCTCGCGGGCGTCGCGCTCCTCGATCGGGATGCCGGCGACACCGTCGGTGAGCGTCCAGTCGATGGTCGAGAAGGGCAGGGCGGCGTAGAACGGCACGCCGCAATCGCGGGCGGCGAGCGCCTTCAGGTAGGTGCCGATCTTGTTGCAGACGTCGCCGGTCGAGGTGGTGCGGTCCGAGCCGACGATGCAGAGATCGACCCGCCCGTGCTGCATCAGGTGCCCGCCGGCATTGTCGGCGATGACGGTGTGCGGCACGCCGTGGGCGTTGAGCTCGAAGGCGGTGAGCGCCGCGCCCTGGTTGCGCGGGCGGGTCTCGTCGACGAAGACATGGACCGGCAGTCCGGCATCGTGCGCGACGTAGATCGGCGCCAAGGCTGTGCCCCAGTCGACGGTGGCGAGCCAGCCGGCATTGCAATGGGTCAGCACGTTGACCGGCCCGGGCTTCCTGCGCGCAATCTCGGCGATCAGCGCCGCGCCGTGCTCGCCGATCGCCCGGCAGCTCGCGACATCCTCGTCGGCGATGCGGGCGGCCTCGGCGAAGGCGGCGGCCTCGCGCTCGGTCGGGTTCAGGGGGTGCAGCAGGCCGGCGACCCGGTCGAGGGCCCAACGCAGGTTGATCGCGGTCGGCCGCGTCGCGGCGAGCCGCGCCTGCGCCCCGTCGAGGTTGCGGTCCGACGGGTCTTCCCGCATCGCCAGCGCCAGGCCGTAGGCGGCGGTGGCGCCGATGAGCGGCGCGCCCCGCACGATCATGGTGCGGATGGCGATGGCCGCCTCCGCCTCGCTCCCCAGCGTCCTCGTCTCGAAGGCGAAGGGCAGGCGGGTCTGGTCGATCACGCAGATCCCCTCGCCGTCGGGCGCGGGGAAGATGGTGCGGTAGTGGCGGCCGTCGATCTTCATGGTCGGGGTTTTAGCACGAGCATGATGCGCCGCGCGACCGTGTCGAGGGGCGGGACGAGGCTCTCATCCCGCCCCGGTCCCCTCAGAAGCGCACCGCCCGCGCCCGCTTCACCTGCGGGATCGCCTCGATCGCCTGCAGGAGATCGGGCGAGACCGCCTCGTCGATGGCGGCAAAGCAGATCGCGTCGCCGCCCGGCCGGTCGCGACCGAGATGGAAGGTGGCGACGTTGACGCCGGCCTCGCCCATCAGCGTGCCGAAGCGGCCGATGAAGCCGGGCTGGTCGGCGTTGCGGATGTAGAGCATGTGGGGGGCCACCGCGGCCTCGAGCGCGATGCCGCGAATCTCGACGAAGCGCGGGCGGCCGTCGCCGAACACCGTGCCGGCGGCGTCGCGGGGCATGTCCTCGGCCTCGACCGTGACGTGGAGGCGTGAGGCGTAGGGGCCCTCGACCGCGGTGCGGGTCGCGGTCTCGACCTGGATGCCGCGGGCCCGCGCCACCTCGATCGCCGAGACCATGTTGACGCCCTCCAGGAACGGCCGCAGCGCGCCGGTCACCGCCGCCGCCGTGAGCGCCTTGGTGTTCAGCTCCGCCGCCTCGCCCTCGTAGACGAGGCGGATGCCGCGGATCGGCGCCTCGGTGAGCTGGCCGAGGAACGAGCCCAGTTGCTCGGCCAGCGTCACGTAGGGCCGCAGGCGCGGCGCCTCCTCAGCGGAGATCGACGGGAAGTTGACCGCGTTGCGGATCGCGCCGTGGAGCAGGTAGTCGCTCATCTGCTCGGCGACCTGGAGCGCCACGTTCTCCTGCGCCTCGGTGGTCGAGGCGCCGAGATGCGGGGTGCAGACCATGTTCGGATGGCCGAACAGCACGTTCTCCTTCGCCGGTTCCTCAGTGAACACGTCGAAGGCGGCACCCGCGACGTGGCCCGAATCGAGCGCGGCCCGGAGCGCCACTTCGTCGACGAGGCCGCCGCGGGCGCAGTTGACGATCCTGACGCCGGGCTTCGCGCGTGCCAGCGCATCCCCCGAGAGGATGTTGCGGGTCTTGTCGGTCAGCGGGACGTGCAGGGTGATGACGTCGGCCCGGCGCAGCAGCTCGTCGAGCTCGACCTTCTCGACGCCGAGCGCCACGGCGCGCTCAGGCGTCAGGAACGGGTCGTAGGCGATGACCCGCATCCGCAGGCCGATGCCGCGATCGGCGACGATGGCGCCGATATTGCCGCAACCGATGACCCCGAGGGTCTTGGCCGTCAGCTCGATGCCGAGGAAGCGATTCTTCTCCCAGCGGCCCGCTTGCGTCGAGGCGTCGGCCTGCGGGATCTGGCGGGCGAGCGACAGCATCAGCGCGATGGCGTGCTCGGCGGTGGTCACGGCGTTGCCGTGCGGCGTGTTCATCACGATCACGCCGCGGGAGGTCGCGGCCGGCACGTCGATCGTGTCGACGCCGATGCCGGCCCGGCCGATCACCGTCAGCTTGCCCGCGCGCTCCAGGAGCGCGGCGGTGACCTTCGTGGTCGAGCGGACGGCGAGGCCGTCATACTCGCCGATGGCCGCGGCGAGCGCCTCCTTGTCCTTGCCGAGCTCGGGGCGGAGATCGGCCTGGATGCCGCGCTCGCGGAAGATCGCGATCGCCGCGGGGGAGAGGGTGTCGGAGATCAGGACTTTTTTGATGGGGTTGGGCATGGCGGCCTCGAACGGGGTCGCGCCATCGCCCCGCTGGGGGAGCGGGTCGGCCGGGGGCTCGCGTGGGTCGCGGCGTCATACGTCTCCGTTCACGCCGGCCTTCAAGGCTCGCGCGATTCCCCTCTCCTGGCGATGCCGGGCTTGCCCGGTATCGCTGCAAGGTGTGGGAGAGGGGTCAGGGGTGAGGGTGCTGCGGTTCCGCAGAATATGGAACCGTCCAGCTGCCAGCACCACGCTCAGCGATTCACACTGAAGCGTGTCACCCTCACCCCTACCCCTCTCCCACACGGGAGAGGGGATCCCGCGCCTAACTCACGAAAGGCTGCGCGGGCGGAGATAGTTGATAGTCGTTGTCCCGCGAGGAAGAATACGGCCGACGCCGGCTCCTGCTCATGCGGGGGTCCGGCGCCAAGATACGGCGATGATGGGCTTAGGCGTCAGGCCGCCTTCGTCAGGCGGGCCTTCTCCTGGGCGAAGGCCCAGTCGAGCCACGGCGTCAGGGCCTCGAGGTCGGAGGCCTCGACGGTCGCGCCGCACCAGATCCGCAGGCCGGGAGGCGCGTCGCGGTACGAGCCGATATCGAGGGCGACGCCCTCGCGCTCCAGAGCGGTCGTGATGCCCTTGGCCACGGCGGCCACGGCCTCGGGGCCGCGCCCGACCACGTCGGGATCGCTCACCACCAGGCAGACGCTGGTGTTGGACGCGGTCGCGGCGTCCTCGGCGAGGCTGGCGATCCAGGGGGTGCGGGCGACCCAGTCGGCGATGACGCCGGCATTGCGGTCGGCGCGCGCGCGCAGGGCCGGCAGCCCGCCGAGCTTGTCGGCCCAGAGCAGCGCGTCGATGTAGTCCTCGACCGCCAGCATCGAGGGCGTGTTGATGGTCTCGCCCTGGAAGATGCCCTCGATCAATTTTCCGCCCTTGGTCATGCGGAAGATCTTCGGCATCGGCCAGGCCGGGACGTGGCTCTCCAGCCGCGCGACGGCGCGGGGCGAGAGGATCAGCATGCCGTGCGCCGCCTCGCCGCCGAGCACCTTCTGCCAGGAGAAGGTGACGACATCGAGCTTGGCCCAGTCGAGGTCCTGCGCGAAGGCCGCCGAGGTAGCGTCGCAGATCGTCAGCCCCTCGCGGTCGGCGGCGATCCAGTCGGCATCCGGCACGCGCACGCCCGAGGTGGTGCCGTTCCAGGTGAAGACCACGTCGCGGGTGCGGGTATCGACGGTCGAGAGGTCGGGCAGGCGGCCATAGGGCGCCTTGACGACGCGGGCGTCGAGCTTGAGCTGCTTGATCGCGTCGGTGACCCAGGTCTCGCCGAAGGATTCCCAGGCCAGCATGTCGACCGGGCGGGCGCCGAGCAGCGACCACATCGCCATCTCGACGGCGCCGGTGTCGGAGGCCGGCACGATGCCGATGCGATAGTCGGCCGGCACCTGCAGCACCGTGCGGGTGAGGTCGATGGCCTGCTTGAGCTTGGCCTTGCCGAGCTTCGCCCGATGCGAGCGGCCGAGCGCCGCATCGGAGAGGGCCTCGGGCGTCCAGCCGGGGCGCTTGGCGCAGGGTCCGGACGAGAAGAAGGGCGCGCGCGGGCGGGCCGCGGGGCGGGTCGTCGTCATGCTGTGTCCATCCTTCCAGATGGGCGCCTCCCGGTGGGGGAGGTGTCCCGCCGACGGGGATGCGCCGCGCCGGCCCCGGCGTCAAGCCCGGCGCGACGGCGAGGCCCGGTCAGCCCTGGTCTGGCGCCCGCACCCCGGATACGAGGAGCCCGGGTGAGACGGGGGTGACATGGACGAGTTCGGGCGCGCCCTGGGGCTGGCGGTCGCGATGATCCTGCGGGCGGATCCCGATCTCGTCGCCATCGTCGGCCTGTCGCTGCGCGTCAGCCTCACGGCGGCCGGCCTCGGCTTCGTCCTCGGCGCACCGCTCGGGGCGCTGCTCGCCGCGACCCGGTTTCCCGGCCGCGGGGCGGTCCTCGTCCTCGTCAACGCGCTGCTCGGCCTGCCGCCGGTGGTGGTCGGGCTGGTGCTCTACCTGCTGGTCTCGCGCGCGGGGCCGCTTGGGAGCCTCGGCCTGCTGTTCACCCCCGGCGCGATGGTGATCGCGCAAGGGGCGCTCGCCCTGCCGATCGTGGCGGCGCTCTCGCACCGCACCTGCGAGGCCCTGTGGGCCGAGTACGGCGATGCCTTGAGGGTCGACGGGGTGGGCACGAGCCACGCGGCCCTGATCCTGCTCGCCATGGCGCCGGCCCCCCTCGTCACCGCCTTCCTGGCGGCGTTCGGGCGGGCCATCGCCGAGGTCGGCGCCATCCTGATGGTGGGCGGCAACATCCGCGGCTACACCCGCACCATGACGACCAGCATCGCGCTCGAGACGAGCCGGGGCGACCTGGCGCTGGCGCTCGGCCTCGGGCTCGTCCTCGTCACCCTGACGCTGGTGGTGAGCGCCGCCGCCTTCGGGATCAACCGGATGGCGGCGTCGCCGCGGGGATGAGCTATTGGCTCGGCATCGTCCCGGTCGGGAAGAACAGCTGCTCGCCGTTGATCTTGAACGAGGCGATGGCCGCCCGGCCGCGCTCCGAGGTCAGCCATTCGTGCCAGATCTTCGCATCCGCCGCGTGGATCTGCGGGTTCTTCGACGGGTTCACCAGGATCGAGCCGTAGGGGTTGAACAGGGCTTGGTCGCCCTGCACCAGGATCACCAGGTTCTGGCGGTTCTTGAAGTTCGCCCAGGTCGCCCGGTCGGTGAGGGTGTAGGCGTCCATCGCGGCGGCCGCGTTGAGCGTCGGGCCCATGCCCTGGCCGAGCTCGCGGTAGCCGCTGCCTAGGCTCCGGGCCTCGATCCCGGCCTTCTTCCACAGCCGCAGCTCGGTGCGGTTGGTGCCGCTGTCGTCGCCGCGGCTGGCAAACGGCGCCTTGGCCTTGGCGATGCGGGCGAGCGCCTCCGTGGCGTCGCGCCCGCCCTTGATGCCGGCCGGGTCGGCGGCAGGCCCAACGATCACGAAGTCGTTCGCCATCACGTCGCGGCGGTCGAGGCCGTGGCCTTCCGCGACGAACTTGTCCTCGCCGGCCCGGTCGTGGACGAGGAGGGCATCCGCATCGCCCTTGGCGCCGATGGCCAGCGCCTGGCCGGTGCCGACCGCGACGACGCGCACCGCGATGCCGGTCTCGCGCTGGAAGATCGGCAGCAGGTGGCCGAACAGGCCCGATTGCTCGGTGGAGGTCGTCGAGGCCAGCGTGATCGCCCGCTCCTGGGCGGCGGCGGGCTGCCGGAGGGCGGGCGCCAGGGCGAGGGGGGCGGCCAGAAGGGCGAGAAGGGCGAGGCGGCGCGGGATCGGGCGGCTCACGGACTTGGCTCCGGTGGATGCCGGGCGAGCGATACCCCGCGGCACCGGTGCGGCGCCAGGGTGTATCGGCCCCCCGGCATCAACCCTTCGTCGCCGGCCCCGACGCCGCGAGGCTGTTGGCGATGCCGGCCAGCATCGCGGCGGCGCGGGCCGCGATCTCCGGCTCGTGCCCATCCTCGGCCAGACGGCGCTTGGTCTCGATCACGGTCTCCACCGCCTCGACCAGCTCGGCCGCCGGCATCACCCCGCGCTCGACGAGGGCGAGCATCAGGCTCTCGACCAGCATCAGGGCGGCCTGACCCGCGGCGGCGTGGGACCGGTCCATCCCGTCCTCACCGGCCGGCATCGTCGCCGTCCCGTCCCGCCTGGCCGGCTTCCGCCTCCCGCTGCCCGACGAAGTCCGGGGCGCCGCGCTCGGAGATGTCGAGGAGCGGCCCGGCGATCCGCACCAGGGCGTCGAGGTCGCCGATCGTCACCCGCCGCCCCCGCATGGCGACCACGCCGTCCTCCCGCAGGGCCCGCAGCACCCGGTTGACGTGCACGTTCGAGATGCCGAGATGGTCGCCGATCTGCTCCTGCGTCATCGGCAGGTCGTAGGCCGTCGCCCCCGCCGGCAGGCCCCCCGAGCGGATCAGGCGGCCGCGGAGGTCGATCAGCAGCATCGCCAGGCGCTCGTCGGCGCTGCCGCGGCCGAGACCGACGACCCAGTTGTGCAGCCGGCGCTCCTCCTCGATCACCTGCCACATGCAGCGGGTCGCGAGATCGGGGTCGCGCTCGTAGGCCTCGCGCAGGGTGCGGTGGTCGACCTGCTCGACCAGGACCTCGGACAGGGCCTGGATCGCATCCGGACTGTGGGTGACGAACAGGCTCTTTACCGCGAACAGGTCGCCGGGCAGGAAGATCAGGATGAACTGGCTGCGCCCGTCCTCCAGGGTACGCAGGCGGCCGACCCAGCCCTTGCGCAGGCGGAAGATCGTGGTGTTGGCGCTGTCGGCCTCCACCAGCAGCCGTCCGGCCGGGTAGAGGCGGCCGGTCCCCTCCATCACCCGGTCGAGGGCCGCCTCGCCCCGGCGCAGGGGCTCCAGGATCTCGGGCCGGTGCAGCAGGTAACGGGCGGAATCGGGCATGGCGACGTGGCGGTCCGGGCGGGGGGCGAGGCAGGCGTCGCCGGGACGACGCGACCAGGCGACGGACCGGCTCTAGGAAGGACCGGCCGCGCGGACATTTACCTGGGTTGTTTTTCCCTTATACTCCACTGGGGTTTATTTCCGGCTGCGGTCCCGCGCCCCGAGGTCCGGGACGAGGTCCGGGCGCCGCTCCCGGGTGATACGGGCCGATTCCGCCGCCCGCCAGCGGGCGATCGCCGCGTGGTTGCCGCCGGTCAGCACCTCGGGGATCTCCCGTCCCTCCCAGTCCCGCGGCCTCGTGTAGTGCGGGTATTCGAGGCCGCCGCTCTCGAAGCTCTCCTCGACGCCGGAGGCGTGCTTGCCCATCGTCCCCGGCAGGAGCCGCACGCAGGCATCGAGCAGCACCAGGGCCGCGGGCTCGCCGCCCGACAGGACGTAATCGCCGATCGAGACCTCCTCGAGGGCGCGTCCCGCGATCACCCGCTCGTCGACGCCCTCGAACCGGCCGCAGACCACGACGACGCCCGGCCCCTCGCTGAGCGCCCGGACGCGTCCCTGGTTCAGCGGCCGGCCGCGCGGGCTCATCAGCAGGCGCGGGCGCGGGTCGTCGGGGGGGCAAGCCGCGTCGATCGCCGCGGCGAGCACGTCGCAGCGCAACACCATCCCGGCTCCGCCGCCGGCCGGCGTGTCGTCCACCGCCCGGTGCCGGCCGATTCCGTGGTCGCGGATGTTGCGCGCCTCCAGGGTCCACGCCCCGCGGGCGAGGGCGTCGCCGGCAAGCGACAGCCCGAGATGGCCGGGGAACATCTCGGGATAGAGGGTCAGGATCGTGGTGCGCCAGGGCGCGAGGGGGGTGGGGGAGGTCATGCGGGTTGATGGCGCCGGCGCGTAGGGCGGTCAACCGTGCGGGGTCTCGGACGCTTTCCGAGCGATCGCGTCGCGATGCGGAACGCGGCTTCGCTCGAGCGTGGGAAGCCTACGGCTTCACCGTGCGGGCTGGTGATACGAGATCCGAAAGTGATCGTCCGGATGTCGTATCACTCCTCCGCCTCGCACAATTCGTCGACCGCCTTCAGATAGGCCTTGGCGTCGAATTTCTTCAGCGTGTTCGGCCCGAGATAGCGCACGGTGCCGAACATCTTGCGCCGGCCCCACGGCCGGTCGTGCAGGCCGAACAGCCAGCCGATATTGGTGAAGGAGTTCGCGTCGCGCCCGTCGAGGAAGTAGCGGTTGTTGAGCCGCAAGCTCACCGAGAACGCCTCTTCCGGCGAGGGCGACCATTCGAGGATCTTCTTGCCCCAGTACATGCGCAGATGGTTGTGCATGTAGCCGGTGACGCGCATCTCGCGCATCGCGGCGTTCCAGTACTCGTCGTGGGTGCGGCCTTCGGCCAGCGTCTCCTCGTCGTAGAGGTGCGGGCGCGGATCGTCGGCGTGTTCCGCCAGAGCCTTGCGGGACCAGTCCGGCAACGCCGTCTCGTAGCGGTCGTAGCCGGGATTGGTGTGGACGTGGTTCATCGCCAGTTCGCGCCGGACGATCAGCTCCTCCAGGAACGCCGCCCGGTCCTCCGGTCCGCCGGTCTTGGCCGCCTGCACCTTGAGGGCGGCGGCCACCGGCGAGATCTGGCCGAAATGCAGGTAGGGGCTCAGGTGCGAGGCCGCCCCCGCCTCGGGCCGGTTGCGCACCGTGCCGTAATCGGCGAAGGGCCCGGCGAGATAGGCCTCCAGCCGGCGATAGGCTTCCGTCTCGCCGCCGCGGAAGCGGCGCACCGGCGGCACGGAACGGTCGAGCGTCATCGCGGCGAGCGCCGCCTCGGGATCCGAGACGTCGATGTCGCTCGCCAGATCGAGGTCGTCGGCCGGATGCTTGACCTTTCGTGCCCGCAACGGCGCCAGATAGGGCTCCCAGGTCTTGTGGAGCTTGGGCCGCAGGGTCCGGGCGGCGAATTCGTGCTTTTGCGACGCGACCTCGACCGGCACCACCACGTCGCCCTCGACCTGGACCAGCCGGCCGTCGAACCGCTTCTCGATCTCGGCGTACCAACTCTTCTGGATCGTCAGGTAGCCGCGATCCAGCACCAGCATCGCGGCGTTCTTGCCGAGGGCGAGGGCCGCTTTCGCCGGGGTGGCGCGGCGCAGGACGAAGGCGATGCCGCGGCGTTCCAGCCCGGCCTTGGCGTCGGCGAGGCCCTGGAGCAGGAAGGCGTAGTGCCGGGCGTTGGCCTCGGGGAAATGGGCGCCGCCGTCGAGGAGCCCGAACCCGGCCACCACCGGCAGCCCGAGGCGGTTGGCCTCCTCGACGGCGAATTCCAGGGCCGGGTTGTCGCGGCTGCGCATGCCCTGCTGCATCAGGTAGAGCACGTAGGCGCCCTCCCGCGGCGCCACGTCCTTCAGAACCTTGATCCGCCCTGCCTGAATCGCCATTCCCACGCCCCCGTCCACCCGGCGCAAACTAGGCCGTGGCGGGGCCCGATCCAGCGCGGCGCGCCGCCGCTGCCCGCGAAAGTGGCAACGCTGCCGACAATCGCGCCTTGCCATCCGGCGGCGCGGATTTATGGTGTTGCGGTGCGGTATCGCGATGACGTCGCGATACCGCTGCCCTTCTTGGGCGTTTCCTCCCTAGACTTCGGGCCGCTCGCAAGGGCGGCCTTTTTTCTTGGCCCGATGCTTCGGTGACGGGATTCCGGCCGGCTTCCTCTTCGGCCGGCGGAGCTTATGGCCGCGCTCCGCGTTGTTCCCCTGCGCTGGCCCGCCTCGTGCATCGCGGGGCGATCGGAGCCGGGCGTAAGGGAGCGGTCGAGCGATGCGGCAATTCACTTTGCGGGTCGAGGAGAGCGGGGAAGGCCTCGTCTGCATCACCAGCCCGGAGATCAAGAGCCTGTTCGTGGCCGACGAGACCCTGGCCGGAGCCCTGGAGGCGGTGCCGAGCGTCGTGCGGGCGCTGATGCGGGAAGAAGGCCGCGGCACCCTGCCGGGCGAGGAGGCCGCCGAATAGGCGGCCCCGGCCCGGGCAGGCCGTCTTCTGGCAAGTCGTCCTCTTGCAAGTCGTCTTCCGGCGGATCGTCGATCAGCCCCGGGCCCTGGCCCGGATCATGAAGTTGTCGTAGGTGTACTCGGCAACCTGGAACCAGAGGTATTCCTCGTTGCGAAAGGTCTTCAGTGCGTCGTAGAGGCGCTTGAAGTCCGGGTTCCTGGCGCCGAGATCGGCGTAGATCTCGTTCGCGGCCTTGAGGGCGGCCTCCATCACCTCCTGGGGGAACGGGCGCAGCTGCGCGCCGCCGCCGACGAGGCGCCGCAGGGCCGCCGGGTTGCGCGCGTCGTACTTGGCCTGGAGGTCGACGTTGACGGTCGCCGCCACGGCCTGCACGATCGCCCGGTAGGCCTTGGGCAATTCGGCCCATTTCTGGGCGTTGAACCAGAAGTGCAGCATCGTGCCGCCCTCCCAGAAGCCCGGATAGTAGTAGAACGGCGCCACCTTGTTGAGGCCGAGCTTCTCGTCGTCGTAGGGGCCGATCCACTCGGCGGCGTCGAGGGTCTTGCCTTCGAGGGCGGGGTAGATGTCGGCGCCCGGCAGGGTCTGGGTCGCGACGCCGAGCTTGGCCATAACCTGCGCGCCGAGGCCGGCGATGCGGAAGCGCAGGCCCTGGAGATCGGCGACCGACTTCACCTCGCGCCGGAACCAGCCGCCCATCTGGGTGCCGGTATTGCCGCCGGGGAGCGCGTAGAGCTTGTTCTTGGAAAAAATTTCGTTGAACAGGTCGAGCGCCCCGCCCTGGATCATCCAGGCATTCTGCTGGCGGGCATTGAGGCCGAAGGGGATCGCGGTGGCGAGCGCGTAGGTCGGATCGCGGCCGACCTCGTAATAGGCCGCCGAATAGGCCATCTCCAGGGTTCCAGCCCCGACCGAATCGAGCAGGGCGCCGGATTCGCCCGCCGGTGCCGCGGCGACCTCGATCTGGAAGCGGTTGTCCGTCGCCTCGGCGACGAGGCGGGAGAACAGCTCGGCGGCGCCGTAGAGCGCGTCGAGATTGCGCGGGAACGCCGATTGCAGCCGCCAGCGCAGCTCGGGCGCGCCCTGCGCCACGGCCGGGGCCGCGATGGCGGCGCTTCCGGCGAGGCCGATGCCGGCCGTCAGGATGTCGCGACGCTTCATGCTCTCCTCGATCGGCACCGATGCCCTCGACCTGCCCACAGGTAGCGCGCTTCCGATGAAAGCGCACCTCAGGCCCGCGCGTCGTGCCGCGGTGCAAGGCGTTCGTGCGGGCAAGACGCTTGGGTGGGCAAGACGCGGGTGGGCAAGTCTCTCGTGCCGGAGCCAGCCCCATGGTAAGCCCGGCCGATCCCGCGGCGCCCTCGCGCGCCACCCCTCGCCGGAGCGCGACCCGCCGTGAAGCCCGAACCGATCTCCCTGCACACGGTCTGCGGCCTCGAGGAACTGGGCCACCACTCGACCCGCGGCGTCACCCACGTGCTGTCGATCCTCGATCCGGCCTGGCCCGAGCCCGAGGCCTTCGGCGCCTACGACGCGCATCACCGCACCACCTTACGCTTCCACGACATCATCGAGCCGACCGACGGCCAGATCCTGCCCGAGCGCCGGGACGTCGAGGCGATCCTGCGCTTCGGCGAGGACCTGGCGGCCGAGCGGGCGGCGCGCAAGACGCATCTCCTGATCCACTGCCATGCCGGCATCTCCCGCTCCACCGCTGCGATGACGATGCTGCTCGGCCAGTCCCATCCCAACCTCGACGCGGAGGCGGTCGTCGCCAAGGTTCATGATCTGCGCGAAAAGGCCTGGCCCAATGCCCGGATGATCGCCTTCGCGGACGAGGCTTTGGGCTATGACGGCAGCCTCACGGAAGCCGTGCGGCGGCTCCACGCCGAGCAGCTGCGGGTGCGCCCGCATCTCGTCGAGCTGATGCGGGGCTTGGGGCGCGGACGGGAGGTGGATGCGGCGTTGGCAGCTTAGATCGTCTTGCGACGAAGCAATAATGGTTCGTCGCAAGCCATGCGGCTCAAGAACAGGTGCCGAGCGGCGTCTGAGCTCAACGCTGCAATTCACGATAGGACCGCTCGTCTGCTGCTCCAGCTTCACCATCCGCGACCTCATCCTGAGGTGCGAACGAAGTGAGCCTCGAAGGAGGGCTCCAGGGGTCGCCGAGACTTCTGGAGCCCTCCTTCGAGGTCAGTCGATCTGCGATCGACTGATACCAACGGCCCTAAAGTTTGACCTGTGCCCAGTCCCGCGCGGTGATGGAGGTGACGAGGTCTGGGTCGTTGGCGAAGAAGTTCCAGGCGTCGCAGCAGGCGTCGACGATCTGCTGGTAGGTGCGGTAGACCCGGTGGGCGAGCTTGTTCTGGCGCAGGTACTGCCAGACCAACTCGATCGGGTTCAGCTCTGGAGACGAGGCCGGCAAGTGTAGCAACGTGATGTTGTCCGGCACCACCAGGCCGCGCGGGCGAGGCTTCTTGGCGGTGCCGTGATAGCCAGCCCCGTCCAGCACCAGGATCGCGTGCGCGCCAGGCGCCACCTGCCGGCTGATCTCGGCCAGATGCAGCGACATCATCGCGGTGTTGACCGTCGGCAGCACCAGAGCCGCGCTGGTGCCCCGCGCCGGGCAGGCCGCTCCGAACAGGTATGTCCACTTGTAGCGCTGGTCGCGCGGCGCTCGCGGGCGTGTCCCCTTGCGCGCCCAGACCCGCGTCAGCGTGCCCTGCTGGCCGACGCGGGCCTCGTCCTGGAACCAGATCTCGAGCGGCTTGCCGTGGGCGGTCTCGGGGAGGAGTTCCGTCACCCGCGAGGCGAAGGTTTTTTAAAAGCCTTCTGTGCCGCCTCGTCGGCCTTGGGATGCTGCGGGCGCACCGAGAGCCGCACGAAGCCGAGCTTGGCCAAGTGCTTGCCGACCGTACGCTCGTGCATCTCGACCCCGAACAGCTCCCTGATGCGCGCCTGCAGGTCGACCCGGCGCCAGCGCACCACGCCATCCGTGTCCACGTCCGGCCCCGCCTCGACCAGGGCGGCGAGTTGCTGCATCTGCTCGGGCGTCAGCTTGGCGGCGCGGCCCGGCGCCTTACGGTCGCGCAGACCCGCCAGACCCTCGGCGTTGTAGCGATGCACCCAGTCGCGCAGGGTCTGGCGGTCCATCCCACAGGAGCGGGCCGCTCTGGTGCGGTCGGCGCCCTCCAGCACCAGAGCGAGCGCCAGCATCCGACGGGCCGCCGGAATGCTCGGTGCCTTGGAGGAGGCCGCGCGCAACTCCTCGGCGGTCAAATCCGTGCGGGTGATAGCGATCCCGGCCATGGCGATCTCTCCTGATCCGGCAACCGAATCAGAAGCCAAGCCGCGGAGCAACACGCCGAGTCACACTCACCGGCCGTTGGTATAAGTTGGTTCGGCTTCCCTGCCGGGTCGGATTCCGCTTCACGTCCCCCTCGGCTTCGCCCGCCGGGTCGGCGGGGCGGTGGTCGGATCCTCGGGCCAGGGGTGGCGGGGATACTGCCCGCGCATGTCGGCGCGCACCGCGCCCCAGGAGCCGCGCCAGAAGCCCGGCAGGTCGCGGGTGATCTGGATCGGGCGCTGGGCCGGGGAGAGCAGGTGCAGCACGAGCGGCACGCGGCCGCCGCCGATGGTCGGGTGGCGGGTGAGACCGAACAGTTCCTGCACCCGCACGGCGACCGCCGGACCGCCCTCGGCGGCGTAATCGACCGGGATGCGCGAGCCGGTCGGCACCTCGAGATGGGTCGGCGCCTCGGCGTCGAGGCGGGCGCGAAGGTTCCAGGGCACGAGGTCGTGCAGGGCCTCCGAGAGCCGGTCGGCGCCGATCTCGTCGAGGCGGGTGAGGCCGGTCAGATGCGGCCCGAGCCAGTCGGGCAGGGTCTCGGCGAGGGAGGCATCCGAGAGGTCGGGCCAGGGCTCCCCCTCGGCGCCGCGCAGGAACATCACCCGCTCGCGCCATTGCTGTGCCGCCTTCGACCAGGGCAGGGCGCCGACCCCGAGGCCGGCAAGCCCGCGGGCGAGGATCGCGGCGCTGTCGGCATCGGTCGGGACCGGCAGGATCCGCTCGGCGAGCGAGACGGCGCCGAGGCGGCGCTGGGCGCGGGCGCGCAGGGCGCGGGCCTCGGAATCGAACTCGACCCGGGTGCGGGCCTCGATCCGGTCGGAAAACAGCGCCTCGATGGCCGACAGCGCGATCGGCGCGGCGGCCAGGATGCGCGCCGACGAGGCCTTGCCGACGATCTCGGCCACCGCCAGGAACGGCTCGCGGGCGAGCGCGGCGGCCGGATCGAGGGCGCCGCCGCGGCCGTTGGCCAGCACGTAGTCGCCCGGCTTGCCGCGAGCCCGGGCGATCCGGTCCGGATAGGCCAAGGCCAGCAGCGTGCCGGTGTCCGGAGTATCGGCCGGCCCCGCCGGGGCGACCATGCCGGTGGCAATTCTGGCCCAGCCGGCGGCGAGGCGGCGCATGTCCTCGGCCCGGGCCGAGCGGTCGCGGCGGTAGCGCTCGACCCGGTCGGTGAGGTCGACCGCGTCGCCGCCGAGGCCGCGTTCCACCAGCACCGCCGCCAGGTCGGCGGCGGCGCGGGCCGCGTCCCGCCCGCGCTCCGCCGCGCTCACCACCATCCGGGCGAGGCGCGGCGGCAGCGGAAGGGCGCGCAAGGCCCGGCCCGACGCGGTCAGGCGGCCGTCGCCGTCGAGGGCGTCGAGGCCGGCGAGCAGCGCGCGGGCTTCCGCAAGCGCCGGGGCCGGGGGCGGATCGAGGAAGGGCAGGGTGGTCGGGTCGGCGACGCCCCAGGCGGCGCAATCGAGGACCAGCCCCGCGAGGTCGGCGGCCAGGATCTCGGGCCGGGTGAAGGGGTCGAGGGCGCCGGTGGCCGCCTCCGGCCACAGCCGGTAGCAGATGCCCGCCTGCGTGCGGCCGGCGCGGCCCCTGCGCTGATCGACGGAAGCGCGGGAGGCGCGCTGGGTGACGAGGCGGGTGAGCCCGAGATCCGGCTCGTAGACCGGCACCCGGGCGAGGCCGGAATCGACCACCACCCGCACCCCCTCGATGGTGAGCGAGGTCTCGGCGATCGCGGTGGCGAGCACGACCTTGCGCCGCCCCGCCGGGCTCGGCCGCACCGCCCGGTCCTGCTCGGCCCGGTCGAGGGCGCCGTAGAGCGGGGCGAGGTCGATCTCGGGGAAATCGGTCAGGCGCTCGCGCAGGCGCTCCTCGGTGCGGCGGATTTCGGCCTGTCCCGGCAGGAAGGCCAGGACCGAGCCCGGCTCGGCCCGCAGCGCCCGCATCACCGCGTCGGTCACCGCATCCTCGATGCGCTCCCGCGGGTCGCGATCGAGATGGCGGGTCTCGACCGGGAAGGCCCGGCCCTCGGACAGGATCACCGGGGCGTCGCCCATGAGCGCCGCGACCCGGGCGCCGTCGATCGTCGCCGACATCGCCAGGAGCCGCAGGTCCTCCCGCAGGGCCCCTTGCGCGTCGAGCGCCAAGGCCAGGCCGAGATCGGCATCGAGCGAGCGTTCGTGGAACTCGTCGAACAGAACCGCGGCGATGCCGTCGAGCTCGGGGTCGTCCAGGATCATCCGGGCGAACACGCCCTCGGTCACGACCTCGATCCGGGTGCGGGCCGAGACCTTGGAGCCGAGGCGGACCCGCAGGCCCACCGTTTCGCCCAAAGCCTCGCCCAGGGTCGCGGCCATGCGCTCGGCCGCCGCCCGGGCGGCGAGGCGGCGCGGCTCCAGCAGGATGATGCGGCGGTCGCCGCGCCAGGGCGCCTCCAGCAGGGCGAGCGGCACCCGGGTGGTCTTGCCGGCGCCGGGTGGGGCCACCAGCACCGCGTTGGGCCGGCCGGCTGGGGCCGCGAGGGCGGCCGCGAGGTCGCCGAGGACGGCATCGATCGGCAGGGAGGGGACGGAGCGCATGGGCGCCGGGATGGCGGAGCGGACCGGACCGCGCAAGCCCCGCATGGGCCGGCCGCGGGACCCCGGTCGGGCCACCCATTCCGCCCGGACGGGACGACGCGGAAGTTTTCCCGGTCATTTCCGGTACCGCTGGGGAACCGGTTGCACGCCGGACGATTGACGCACGGGTTGGCCGCGAGGGCCACCGGCTGGAGAATACCGCGATGAAGTCTCTGACCCTGGCGCTGGCGGCGAGCGTTCTGCTGGGCGGTCTCGCCATGACACCGGCCTCGGCTGCCGTCACTGCCCCGGCCCCGGCCGTCGCCGGCGCCGAGTCGACGGTCGAGCACGTCGCCATGCGCCGCCACCACCACTATCACCGCATGAAGCGGCACGACCGCCACATGCGTCGCCACATGCGCCGTCACCATATGCGCGCCGGCAATCCGAATGCCCGCAACCCGTCGCGTCCGGGCTACCAGCAGCAGCTCGGCAACACCACGGGCGGCCCGCGCTACTGACCGTCGGCGTCGCCCGACCGTGCGGCGCGTGCCGCTCTCCCGTCCGGGGGAGCGGCACGCGCTTCGTGCCTTTCGCAGGCGCGGGTTCCCGCAAGGGGCTTGCGCCCGCTGCCCCGACGGGCGAGGGGAGGCGGATCGACTTCCGTCGCCAACCCAGAGGCCCTGTCCGTGACCGCTTCCGTCCGTCTGAGCGGGACCGCCCGCCGATGAGCCTCGCGTCCGTCAAGGCGGATCTCGCCGCCCGCGCGCCCGACCTCGCCGTGCTGGAGACCGAGGCCAGTTCTGCCACCGTGGCGCTTGCGGCGGCGGCCCACGGCGTCGAGCCGGCCCGCATCGCCAAGACCCTGTCGTTGCGCCTCGGCGAGAGCGTGGTCCTGCTGGTGGCGCGCGGCGATGCCCGCCTCGACAACCGCAAGGCCAAGGCCGCCTTCGGGGTCAAGCCCCGGATGCTCGGGCCCGACGAGGTCGAGGCGATCACCGGCCATCCCGTCGGCGGCGTCTGCCCGTTCGGCCTCGCCACGCCGCTGCCGGTCTATTGCGACGTCAGCCTGAAGGCCTTCGACGAGGTGGTGCCGGCCGCCGGCTCCCCCAACAGCGCCGTGCGGGTGAGCCCCGAGCGGATGGCGGCGCTGACCGGGGCCGAATGGATCGACGTCTGCCAGCCGCCGGCCGGCGAGACCGAGGCCGCGCCAGCCGCCGCGCCCTGACGCCACGCGAAACACCGGACGGCTGTGGACCGGGCGTCATCGACAAGCGGGGCGCCCATGACCTAGCTGTCACGGAGCCTTCAAGCGGACGGGCCAGAAGGCCTTTCCCGCCCTCGCCAGAGACCGTCCCTTGATCTTCGTCCATCAGCCGAATGCCTGCGCCAGCACCGGTCAGCCGCTCCTCGAGCGGCGCCTGCTCGAAATGTCCGAGCCGATCCCGCCCGACGCGCTCTGGATCGACCTGATCGAGCCGACCCGCCAGGAAGACAACAAGGTCGAGGCGTTCCTCGGCATCTCGATCCCGACCCGGGAGGAGATGCAGGATATCGAGCCCTCGGAACTCCTCTACGTCGAGAACGGCGCCCGCTACATGACCGGGCGGCTGCTGTGCCGGGTCGATACCGACGACGCCATGCTCACCGGCGTCACCTTCATCCTGCGCGACAACAAGCTCGCCACGGTGCGCTACGACGATCCGCAGGCATTCCGGATGTTCGTCCACCGGGCGGCGCGGCCGGCCGGGGTGATGCTGGCCGGCGAGGCGATCCTGGCCGGCCTGATCGAGACCATCATCGACCGCGCCGCCGACGTGCTCCAGCTCCAGGGCGAGCGCATCGACCGGCTCTCGCGCCGCATCTTTGCCGAGCATTCCGATCCGAGCGCCCGCAACGCGGAGCTGCAGGACACCCTGCGGGCGCTCGGGCGCCACAACGAGCTGCTGTCGCAGCAGCGCGAGAGCCTGGTCTCGGTCGAGCGCATCCTGCTCTCGCTCTCGGCGAGCTACCGGGCCAGCAAGGCCCCGCGCGAGGTCCGCGAGGAAGTCCGCTCGACCCTGCGCGACCTTCAGTCGCTCGAGGAGCATGCGAGCTTCCTGTCGGGCAAGATCCAGTTCCTGCTCGATGCCACACTCGGCCTCGTCAACCTCGAGCAGAACAACATCATCAAGCTGTTCTCGGTCATGGCGGTGGTGTTCATGCCGCCGACCCTGATCGCCTCGATGTACGGCATGAACTTCAAGGTGATGCCGGAGCTCGACTGGGGCTTCGGCTACCCGATGGCGGTGGTGATGATGGTGGTGGCGGCGATCCTGCCCTACGCCTTCTTCCGCTGGAAGCGCTGGCTGTAGGGGGGCAGGGGCATGTGCGGCCGCTTCTTCGTCACCTCCTCGCCCGAGACGTTCCGCGAGGCCTATGGTTACGCCGAGCAGCCGAACTTCCCGGCTCGCCACAACGTGGCGCCGACACAGCCGGTGGCGGTGGCGACCTCCGAGCACGGGCGGCGGCGCTTCGTGCTGATGCGCTGGGGGTTCCTGCCGGCCTGGGTCAAGGACCCGGACGATTTCCCCCTCGTCATCAACGCCCGGATCGAGACCGCGTCCGAGAAGCCGAGCTTTCGCAACGCCCTGCGCTACCGGCGCTGCATCTTCCTGGCGGACGGCTTCTACGAGTGGCGCCGCGGCGGCCCCCGGGGGCAGGCGCCCTACGCGATCCGCCGCGCCGACGGCCGGCCGATGGCGCTGGCCGGCCTGTGGGAGACCTGGAGCAGCCGCGACGGCTCGGAGATCGACACCGCGGCGATCGTCACCTGCGGCGCCAACGGGCTCTTGGCCGGCATCCACGAGCGCATGCCGGCGATCCTGTCGCCGGAGGGGGTCGATGCCTGGCTCGACATGCGCGACGTCGATGCCGGGCGGGCGGCCGCCCTGTGCCGCCCGGCGCCGGAGGAGTGGCTGGATCTGGCGCCCGCGAGCCGGCGGGTGAACGACGTGCGCAACGACGAGGCGGGGCTGCTGCGGCCGGACGAGGATGGGCCGGTGACGCCGAAGCCGCCGGAGCGGAGGAGCGAGGCGCAGGGATCGTTGTTCTGAACTTTTCACACGACTCGGATCGGTTCAAGACCGGCCGCGAATACCCGCTCCGATGCTCCGCGCGTCCATCGCCACGGGCCGCTTACGTGGCGACGCTCGACAGGGCCCGCTCGACGGCGGCAGGCTCCTTGTCGATGACGATCAGGAGCGTGCGAGCCGCAGCGTCCGGATTGCGGCGCTGTTGCTCCCAGTCGCGAATGGCGGCCGGCGAGAAGCCGAAGCGCTGCGCGAACCTCTCTTGCGAAAGGCCTGTCTTCTTGCGGATACCCGCCACGTCGACGGACGGAGGCGTGAAAATCCGGACCGGCTCCATCTCGCCGCGGGTGATCGCTCTCGCTTCCTGGGCGCTCTTGAGGAGACGTTCGCCGAGCTTCGTCATCAGATCCTCCGTTTCAACGTCGCCAGCCTCGCCGCCACGCCCGCGCGGTAGTCGTCCGCTAAGCACGAAAGCTCAGCTGCAAGGGCGTTCCGCTCCGCCTTGCTCAGGTTCTCGCGATCACCTTTGTCGATGAGGGCCAGGAGGAACAGGGGAACATCGTCGCCGCCGTAATAGTGGATCGTGCGATAGCCGCCGCGCTTTCCTTTGCTCTTCCCGGCGAACCGGACCTTGCGGGCTCCGCCCGTGCCCGCCATCACGGCCCCGGCACGCGGGTTATCCGCAAGCCAGGCCCCGAGATGGCCTGGATCTCGTCGTCGCCGAGTCCGGCTTCCGCTGCGTCCGCCTCGAAGGTGGGCGTGGTCAAGACCGCATGCATGCGCATCATATACGGCAATGCCGTATATGATCAATGCAGGTGCCTGCACAGCCACGGATCCGGCTCGGTGGGAAGAGGACGCCGGATCGGAAGAGTGAGGGACAGGGGTCGTTGTGTTGAGGGGCGAGCGTCCTTCAAACCCCGGTTCTGCCACCCTCCGCGTCATCCCGGGTTCTCGCCTTCGGCGAGCCCCGGGATGACCCTGTGGGTGTGATCGAGGGGTGTCGGAAGCCGACCCCGCTCGCCTTACTCCGCCGGCGGCCGCGCGCTCTCGCGGAACGGATGGGCCGGGTACGTGCCGATGATCCGGAACGCGCTGGAGAAATACGCCAGCTCGTCGAGCGCCCGGCGCAGGGACGGCTCCTCCGGGTGGCCGTCGACCTCGGCGTAGAACTGGGTCGCGGTGAACTGGCCCTCGACCATGTAGCTCTCGAGCTTGGTCATGTTGACGCCGTTGGTGGCAAAGCCCCCGAGCCCCTTGTAGAGCGCGGCCGGGATGTTGCGGACCCGGAACATGAAGCTCGTCACCGTCGGGCCGCTGCCCACCGGCGGCACCGCCGGCTCGCGGGAGAGCACGACGAAGCGGGTGGTGTTGTGCTCCTCGTCCTCGACGTTCTCGGCCAGGATGTCGAGGCCGTAGATCTCGGCGGCGAGCCGCGGCGAGAGCGAGGCACGGGTGCGGTCGCCGGCCTCGGCGACCTGGCGGGCGGCGCCGGCGGTGTCGGGCGCCACGACCGCCTTGAGGCCCAGCCGCCGGATGATCTTGCGGCACTGGCCGAGCGCGTGGACGTGGCTGTGGACGGTGCGGATCTCCTCGAGCTTCACCCCCGGCAGGGCCATGAGCTGGAAGCGGATCGGCAGGAACTGCTCGCCGATGATGTGGAGCCCCGAGGCGGCAGCATGTGGTGGATGTCGGCGACGCGGCCGGCGATCGAGTTCTCGATCGGGATCATGCCGAGGGCCGCCGCGCCGTCCTGCACCGCCGTCAGCGCGTCCTCGAAGGTGGCGCAGGGCAGCGGCGTCCAGTCCGGATAGGCCTCGTTGATGATGATGTGCGAGTTGGCGCCGGGCTCGCCCTGGTAGGAGATCGTTCGGTTCATCGTGAAAAGACTTTCGGGGGGATCAGTTCAGGCGCCGGGCGGCCAGGATGGCCCGGGCGCGGTCGAGGTCGTGCGGCGTGTCGACGCCGAGCGGCACGTCGTCGACCACCACGGCGTCGATCCGCATGCCGGCTTCCAGCGCGCGGAGCTGCTCCAGCTTCTCGCGCAGCTCCAGCGGGCTCGGCGGCAGCGACACGAAGCGCTCGAGCGCCCGGCGGCGATAGGCGTAGAGGCCGATATGGTGCAGGAGCGGGCCGTCGCCGTAGGGCGCGGTGGCGCGGGTGAAATAGAGCGCCCGCAGCCGTCCGGGGGCGATCTGGGAGCCGATCAGCTTGACGACGCTGGGCTCCGTCCGCTCTTCCGGCCGTGTGATGACGGCGCAGAGCGTCGCGATGTCGACCGCCCGGTCGGCGAGCGGCGCGACCGCGGCGGCGATCGCCGCCGGATCGATGGTCGGCAGGTCGCCCTGCACGTTCACCACCACGTCGTGGCGCCCCTCCGGGTCGATCACCTCCAGGGCCTCGGCCAGGCGGTCGGAGCCGGACGGGTGGTCGGGCCGGGTCATCACCGCGAGGCCGCCCACGGCTTCCACCGCCTGCACGATCTCGGCGGTGTCGGTGCAGACCACCACCGGCCCGATTCCGGCCTCGATCGCCCGGCGCCAGACATGCACGATCATCGGCGCGCCGGCGATGTCGGCCAGCGGCTTCTCGGGCAGGCGGGTCGCCGCGAGGCGGGCGGGGATCAGGACGAGCGGATCGGACATGGGCGGATGATTCTGGGCGGAGGATTCGAGGCCGGGCGGGATGTGGTCTTCGAGGATGACGGGTCGTGCGGCAAGCCGCGGCTCTTAGCAGCGCCGGCGGGGCTTGTCATGGCGGGGGCCGGCGGGCGCAGCCTGGCCCGGCACCGTGGCACTGTCCACACGCTGGCGCTCTGCGACGATCCGATGATGTTTAGAGCCATTGTCAACGGTGTCGCAGAACGGCTAAGCACCGGCGGACCTTCAGAGCGGCGTGGGGACGGGCCGCTTCTCGAACCGCCCCTGCTCACCGGAGCATCGGAGCTGCCGACACATGGATTCCTTCGAGCTTAACAAGATCGCCGGCGCAGTGCTCGGCGCCCTGCTCCTCGCGATGGGGACGGGGTTCCTGGCCGAGCTGATCTACAAGCCGAAGCCGGCGGGTGATCGCGGCTACGCGCTGCCGGCCGCAGAGGAGAACGCCGGCGCCGCGGCGCCCGCCGCCGCCAAGGAGGAGCCCCTGCCGGTGCGCCTCGCCAGCGCCGACGCCGCCAAGGGCCAGGCCGCCGCCAAGAAGTGCATGGCTTGCCACAGCTTCGAGAAGGGCGGCCCGAACAAGGTCGGCCCGGACCTCTATGGCATCGTCGAGCGCCCGAAGGGCAGCCACGAGGGCTTCAACTACTCGGCCGCGATGAAGGCCAAGGGCGGCAACTGGACCTACGAGGACCTGGATCACTTCATCCACGGGCCGAAGGCCTTCGTGCAGGGCACCATCATGGCCTTCGCGGGCGTGCCCTCGGGCGCCGAGCGAGCCGACATCCTGGCCTATCTGCGCACCCTGTCCGACAAGCCGGTCGACTTCCCGAAGCCCTGAGCGGCGTCGCGATCACCACGTGACCGAAAAGGCCGGGCGAGAGCCCGGCCTTTTTGCGTGCGGGCCCCCTGCGCCGACGCGCCCGGGTTGGCGGAGCCGCACCCCGCGACCTAGAACGGGGGGAGACCTGTCGCCACCGGAGGATCGCCCCGCGTGATCGCACGCCCCTTCACTCGCCGCTCCGCCCTCGCCCTCCTCGGCCTCGCCGCCCTCCCGGCCGGGGCTCACGGGGACCGCGCACACGCGCAGGGAGCGCCTGCGGCCGGCACCACCGCCGGAGACGGGTGGCGCCACGGCCTGTCGCTGCTGGGCGAGCCGAAATACCCGGCGGGCTTCACGCATTTCGACTACGCGAACCCCGACGCGCCGAAGGGCGGGCTGGTGCGGTTCGGCTCGCAAGGGTCGTTCGACAATTTCAACATGATCGTCGCCGGGGTGAAGGGCGACCTCGAGAGCCAGATCCCGCTGATCTACGACACCCTGCTGGCCCAGGCGCAGGACGAGGCCTCGACCTATTACGGCCTGATCGCCGACGGCGTGAAGCCGGCCGAGGATCTCGGCAGCGTCGTCTACCGCCTGCGGCCGCAGGCGCGCTGGCACGACGGCAAGCCGGTGACGGCGGAGGACGTGGTGTTCTCGTTCGACGTGCTGAAGGAGAACAGCCCGCAATACGCCGCCTACTACCACAACGTGACCAAGGCCGAGGCGACCGGCCCGCACGAGGTGACCTTCACCTTCTCGGAGAAGGGCAACCGCGAATTGCCGCAGATCGTCGGCCAGCTGCCGGTGCTGCCCAAGCACTGGTGGCAGGGCAAGGACGCGAGCGGCAAGACCCGCAACCCGACCGAGACGACGCTGGAGATCCCGCTCGGCTCCGGGCCCTATCGGCTTGCCCGCTTCGATGCCGGCCGCTCCGCCACCTACGAGCGGGTGCCGGATTACTGGGGCCGCGACCTTCCGGTGAACCGGGGGACGAACAACTTCGACACCCAGCGCGCCGAGTATTTTCGCGATGCGACGGTGATGATCGAGGCGTTCAAGGCCGACCAGTTCGACTGGCGCACCGAGAACATCGCCCGCAACTGGGCGACCGCCTATGACGGCTTTCCGGCCGTGCGCGAGGGCCGGATCGTCAAGGAGGAGTTCCCGCAGGCCGGCATGGGCATGATGCAGGCCTTCACCCTCAACCTGCGGCGCAAGAAGTTCACCGACGCGCGGGTGCGCCGGGCCTTCAACCTCGCCTTCGACTTCGAGGAGATGAACCGCACCCTGTTCTACGGGCTCTACAAGCGGGTCGATTCGTACTTCTTCGGCACCGAGCTGGCCTCGTCCGGCCTGCCCGAGGGGCGCGAGAAGGCGATCCTGGAGAGCGTGAAGGACAAGGTCCCGGCTTCCGTCTTCACCACGCCCTACAGGAACCCGGTCAACGGCTCGCCTGAGGCGGTGCGCGCCAACCTCCGGGAGGCGGTGCGCCTGTTCCAGGAAGCGGGCTACGAGATCCGCGGCAACCAGCTGGTCGAGAAGGCTTCGGGCCAGCCCTTCACGGTCGAGTTCCTGGGCTACGACAACTCGGCCGAGCGGGTGGTGCTGCCCTATCGCGCGGCGCTCGAGCGCATCGGCCTCAAGGTGTCGTTGCGGGTGGTCGATCCGGCCCAGTACCAGAACCTCGCCCGCAGCTTCGACTTCGACGCCCTGGCGCTCAGTTCCTGGGCCGAATCGCTCTCGCCCGGCAACGAGCAGCGCGACTACTGGGGTTCGGCCGCCGCCGACCGGCCGGGCTCGCGCAACCTTGCAGGGATCAAGGATGCAGGCGTCGATGCCCTGATCGACAAGGTGATCTATGCCGGCGACCGCGAGGAGCTGGTGGCGGCGACCCGCGCCCTGGACCGGGTGCTGCTTGCCCACGATTTCGTCGTGCCGCAATGGTCCTCGCCGGTGTCGCGGACCCTGCGCTGGAACCGCTTCGCCCATCCGGCCACGCTGCCGAAATACGGCGCCTCGGGCTTTCCGACGACCTGGTGGTACGACAAGGACCTGGCCGCCAAGACCGGGGCGGCGCGATGATGCGCCGTCGCAGTTTCCTGGTGGGGAGCGGGGCGGCCTTGCTCGCCGCCCGCCTCCCGGCCCGCGCGCAAGCCGCGGAACGCCACGGCCTGTCGAGCTTCGGCGACCTGAAATACCCGGCCGACTTCCCGCGCTTCGACTACGTCGAGCCCATGGCGCCGAAGGGCGGCACCTTCTCGGCGCAGCTCTCGACCACCACCGGCAACCAGGCCTTCGAGACCTTCAACACCCTCAACATCTACGTGCTGAAGGGCGACGGCGCCGCCGGCATGGACCTGACCTTCGACAGCCTGATGGTCCGGGCCCTCGACGAGCCGGATGCCGTCTACGGCCTCGTCGCGCGCAGCGTGTCGGTGAGCGACGACGGCCTGGCCTACCGCTTCGGGTTGCGGCCCCAGGCCCGGTTCCATGACGGCTCGCGGCTCACCGCCCGCGACGTCGCCTTCTCGATCATGACGCTCAAGGAGAAGGGCCATCCCCAGATCGCCGCGGTGCTCCGCGACGTCGCCGGCGCGAGCCCGGACGGCGACGATGCGGTGGTGGTGCGCTTTTCCCCCGGCCGCAGCCGCGACCTGCCGCTGATCGTCGCCGGCCTGCCGATCTTTTCCGAAGGCTACTATCGGAATCGCGACTTCGAGGCCTCGACGCTGGAGCCGCCACTCGGCTCCGGGCCCTACCGGGTGGCCCGGTTCGAGGTCGGCCGCTTCATCGCCTTCGAGCGCGTCGCCGATTATTGGGGCGCCGACCTGCCGGTCACCGTCGGCCAGAACAATTTTTCGGAAATCCGCTACGAGTATTTTCGCGACCGCGACGTGGCCTTCGAGGCGTTCAAGGCCGGCACCTTCACCTGGCGCGAGGAATTCACCTCCCGGGTCTGGGCCACCGGCTACGATTTTCCCGCCGCATCGGAGGGCCGGGTCAAGCGTGAGACGGTGCCGGATCACACGCCGTCCGGCACGCAGGGCTGGTTCCTCAACACGCGCCGGGCGGTCTTCCGCGATCCCCGCATCCGCGAGGCGATCGGGCTTGCCTTCGACTTCGAATGGTCGAACCAGAACCTGATGTACGGCGCCTACAAGCGCACCGCGTCGTTCTTCGAGAATTCCGACCTGAAGGCCGAGGGGCTGCCGAGCCCGGGCGAGCTGGCGCTCCTCGAACCGTTCCGGGGTCGGATCCCCGACGAGGTGTTCGGCGAGCCGGTCTCGCCGCCGCGCTCGGACGGGTCGGGCCAGGACCGGGCGTTGCTGCGCCGGGCCGACACGCTCCTGCGCCAGGCCGGCTGCACCCGCGACGGCGGGGTGATGAAGCTGCCGGACGGCCAGCCGCTCGCCTTCGAGTTCCTGGATTCCTCGCCGGTCTTCCAGCCGCTCCTGCAATCCTACATCAAGAACCTGAGCCTGCTCGGCATCCGGGCGAGCTCGCGCCTCGTCGACGCGGCGCAGTACCAGGCGCGGCTCAAGGATTTCGACTTCGACGTGGTCTCGACCCGGTTCGGCGGCTCGGTCACCCCGGGCGCGACCTTGCGCGAGGTCTATGGCAGCCGGGCCGCCAAGGTGGCGGGCTCGCAGAACCTCGCCGGCATCGAGAACCCGGCCGCCGATGCGATGCTCGACCGCATCGCCGATGCCGCCTCGCGCGCCGACCTCACCACCGCCTGCCGGGCTCTCGACCGGGTGCTGCGCGCCGGCCGCTACTGGGTGCCGATGTGGTACGGCGCCCAGCACCGGCTCGCGCTCTGGGACCTCTACGGCCGGCCGCGCGACCTGCCCAAATACAGCCTCGGCGTGCCCGCCCTGTGGTGGCACGACGCCGACAAGGCCCGCAAGATCGGACGGACCTGACGCGATGGCCGCCTACCTCATCCGCCGCCTGCTCCTGATGATCCCGACGATCCTCGGGATCATGCTGATCTCCTTCACGATCGTCCAATTCGCCCCCGGCGGCCCGGTGGAGCGGGTGCTGGCCCAGCTCCAGGGCCAGAACACCGCCATGTCCCGGATCACCGGCGGCGGCGGCGACCTCGCCGGGCGCGGCGGGTCATCGACCGGCGGGGGAGGGGAATCGAATTCCCGCTACCGCGGCGCGCAAGGCCTCGATCCGGCCTTCATCAAGCGCCTGGAGCAGCAATTCGGCTTCGACAAGCCGGCGCCCGAGCGCTTCGTGAAGATGCTGTGGGACTATGCCCGCTTCGATTTCGGCAAGAGCTACTTTCGCGATGTCTCGGTGCTCCAGCTGATCCGCGAGAAGCTGCCGGTCTCGATCAGTCTCGGCTTATGGATGACGCTGATCTCCTATGCGATCTCGATCCCGCTCGGCATCCGCAAAGCGGTGCGCGACGGCTCGCCCTTCGACGTCTGGACGTCGGGCGTCGTCATCATCGGCTACGCGATTCCCGGCTTCCTGTTCGCGATCCTGCTGATCGTGCTGTTTGCCGGCGGCTCGTTCTGGCAGATCTTTCCACTGCGCGGGCTGACCAGCGAGGGCTGGTCGCAATTCTCGCTCGGGCACAAGGTGACGGACTACCTCTGGCACATCACGCTGCCGATCATCGCCATGGCGATCGGGGCGTTTGCCACCTCGACCCTGCTCACCAAGAACTCGTTCCTCGACGAGATCCGCAAGCAATACGTGCTGACCGCCCGGATGAAGGGCCTGTCCGAGCGCCAGGTGCTCTACGGGCACGTCTTCCGCAACGCGATGCTGATCGTCGTGGCGGGCTTTCCGGGCGCCTTCATCTCGGCGTTCTTCGCCGGCTCGCTCTTGATCGAGACCATCTTCAGCCTCGACGGGCTCGGGTTGCTGTCGTTCGAATCGATCGTGAACCGCGACTACCCGGTCGTGTTCGCCAACCTGTACATCTTCTCGCTGCTCGGCCTGGTGGTGAACCTCATCTCCGACCTGACCTATAGCTGGATCGATCCCAGGATCGATTTCGAGGCGCGGGCGGCCTGAGGCGAGATGCGCCCTCCTGAACCCTCCCCCCTCTGCGGGGGAGGGTGCCCGGCGGAGCCGGGCGGGAGAGGGGCAGCGCGACGCTGATCTAGCTGGCGCCCTTCAACGAGGTTGCGACCTCTTCGGAAGCGGCGTCCCCTCTCCCGGCCTGCGCCGCAGGCCACCCTCCCCCGCAGAGGGGGGAGGGTTCGGGCGTCGCGCCCGTTACAGGCGGCGCTTCACGCCTCCGCCGGCTTCGCCTCGGCCTTCGGGCCGCCCTTGGCGACGCCGACCAGGGCCGGGCGCAGGACGCGCTCGCCGATGACGTAGCCCGACTGCACCACCTGCACGACCGTGCCGGAGGTCACGTCGGGGTTGGGCACCTCGAACATCGCCTGGTGCAGGTTGGGGTCGAAGCGCTGGCCCTGCGGCTCGACCCGCTTCACGCCGTGGCGCTCCAGGGTCTTGAGCAGGTCGCGCTCGGTCAGCTCGATTCCGTCGACCAGCGCCTTGAGCGAGCCCTCGGCGCTCGCCCGGGCCTCGGCCGGCACGCTTTCCAGCGCGCGGCGGATGTTGTCGGCGGCGTTGAGCATGTCGCGGGCGAAGTTCGTCACCGCGTAGGTGCGGGCATCGGCCACCTCGCGCTCGGTGCGCCGGCGCAGGTTCTCCATGTCGGCCAGGGTGCGCAGGAGCTTGTCCTTGAGGTCGAGCTTCTCGGCCTCGAGCGCGGCGATCGCGTCAGCGGTGCGCGCGGCCTCCGGCGCGGAGGTGGGAGCGCCCTCGGCAGCCGTGGATTCGTGCGCCCGCGCGGCGTTCTCCGTGTCGTTCGGCGTCATTGTCATTCCGAAAATGGGTCGGGGAGTGATCCCGATATCAGGTGAGAGGCCGGCGAAATCAAGCTTCGCCGGCGGTGGGGGCCGGCTGGCTGCGCTCGTCCTTAAGGGCGGCCTTGCCGGTGCCGCGCCGGCCCTGCCCGGAACGGGGCAGGTCGGCCTCGAACACCGCCATCACGGCCCGGCGGATGGTGGCCTGCCGGTCGGGCTGGGTCACCTTGGTGCCGGTGAGGTCGGTGACGTAGAACACGTCGACCGCCCGCTCGCCGAAGGTCGCGACATGGGCCGAGGTGATGTTGAGGTTGAGCCGGCCGAGCGCCGAGGTGAGATCGAACAGCAGGCCCGGCCGGTCGAGGCCGGAAATCTCCAGCACCGTTTCGCGGGCCGAGAGCGCGTTGTCGATCGACAGGTCCGGGGCGACCTGGAAGGTCCGCGGCCGGTCCTTGATCGGGTGCTTGTCGGCGACGAGGTCGGCGATGCGGATCTCGCCCTTCAGCGCCCGCTCGATCGCCGTGGCGATGCGGCCGGTCCGGCGCATCTCGTCCTCGTCGCGCTCGAAGGCCCGCGACAGGGTGATGGTGTCGAGGACGAAGCCGTCGGCGGTGGTGAAGATCTGCGCGTCGACGATGTTGCCGCCGGCCGCCGCGCAGGCGCCGGTGAGGATCGCGAGCAGCCGCGGATGGTCGGGGGAGTAGACGCAGAGTTCGGTGACGCCCCGCGACGGATCGGTCTCGAACACGGTGGCGACGGTGTTGCCGGCCTCGGCCGCCGCCTTGATGAAGCGGGCATTCTTGAGCTGGCGCCCGGCATCGACCTTGAGCCAGTAATGCGGATAGTGCCGGGCGGCGTAAGCATCGAATTCCTCGGCGCTCCAGTCCGTCAGCTGCTCGCGCAGGCGCATCTGGATCAGCCGGACGCGATCGGTGCGGGCGATCTCCGAGCGCCCGCCCGACAGGACCATCTCGGTCTCGTAGTAGAGGGTGCGCAGGAGCGTCGCCTTCCAGGCGGTCCAGGTGCCGGGGCCGACCGCCTTGATGTCGGCGATGGTGATGACGAGGAGCAGCTTCAGCCGCTCCAGGCTCTGCACCACCCCCGCGAAGGTCTCGATGGTCTTCGGGTCCGAGAGGTCGCGGCTCTGGGCCGTCATCGACATCAGGAGGTGGTGCTCGACGAGCCAGGCGACGGTGCTGGTCTCGGCGGCGTCCAGCCCGAAGCGCGGGCCGAGCTTGCGGGCCACGGCCGCGCCGGCGATCGAGTGGTCCTCCTTCCGGCCCTTGGCGATGTCGTGCAGGAACATCGCCACGTAGAGGGCGCGGCGGTTCTGGATCGTCCCGACGATGCGGTGGGCCAGCGGATGCTCGTCCTCCAGCTCCCCGGCCTCGATCTTCGCCAGCACGCCGAGGGACCGGATCAGGTGCTCGTCCACCGTGAAGTGGTGGTACATGTTGAACTGCATCATCGCGACGATGCGGCCGAAATCCGGCACGAACCGCCCGAGCACCCCGGTCTCGTTCATGTGCCGCAGGACCGTCTCGGGGGCGTTCTGCGAGGTGAGCAGCTCGACGAACAGGCGGTTGGCTTCCGGATCGACCCGCACCATCGGGCCGATCAGGGCGAGCGAGCGGGTCGCGAGGCGGCTGGCATCGGGGTGGATCGGCAGGTCGTGCCGGTCGGAGAGCCAGAACAGCCGGATCAGGTTGATCGGATCGCGCTCGAAGGCGGCGTCGTCGCGCACGTCCAGGCGGCCGGTATGGATGCGGAAATCGTCCGCCTCCAGGTCGGGGGCGCGGAAGTGCTGCTTGAAGCGGCGCAGCCAGCGGTCGAGCACCGGCGGGCGCTTGGCGTGGCGCGCCTCCATCTCGGCGCAGACGATGGCGGTGAGGTCGCCGACATCCTTGGCGATCAGGAAATACGCCTTCATGAACCGCTCGACCGCGGCCAGCCCGCCGCGGGCGCCGTAATCCAGCCGCTCGGCGATGCGCGGCTGCAACCCGAAGGACAGTCTTTCCTCGGAGCGCCCGGTGACGAAGTGCATGTGGCAGCGCACCCGCCACAGGAACTCGTCGCAGCGCTCGAACAGGCGCAACTCGTCGGGGGTGAACAAGCCGGCCTCGACGAGGTCGGCCGCCTCCTTGACCCGGAAGGTGTACTTGGCGATCCAGAACAGGGTGTTGAGGTCGCGCAAGCCCCCCTTGCCGTCCTTGACGTTGGGCTCGACGAGGTAGCGCGAGGCGCCGCTCTTCTGGACCCGGGCGTCGCGCTCCTTGAGCTTGGCCTCGACGAACTCGGCCGCCGTGCCCTGCACCACCTCGCGGTCGAAGCGGGTCTCCAGCTCCTCGAACAGGGCGCGGTCGCCGAACAAGAACCGCGATTCCAGCAGAGCCGTGCGGATCGTCATGTCGCCGCGGCCCTCGCGCAGGCACTCGGCGACCGAGCGGGTGGCGTGTCCCACCTTCAGCTTGAGGTCCCACAGCACGTAGAGCATCGCCTCGACGACGCTCTCGCTCCAGGCGGTCTGCTTGTAGGGCAGCAGGAACAGGAGATCGATGTCGGAGCCCGGCGCCAGCAGGCCGCGGCCGTAGCCGCCGGTCGCCACCACGGCGATCTGCTCGGCCGCGGTCGGGTTGTCGGAGCGATACAGCCGCTTGACCACCGCGTCGTAGATCGCCCGGATCACCGCATCCATCTGGGCGCAGATCAGCCCGGCGCAGGCATGGCCGTCGCGCTCGGCGAGCAGGCGCCGCTCGGCCTCGGCGCGGCCGGCCTCGATGATGCGGCGCAGTTCCGGCACCAGCCGCTCGCGCAGGCGGACGGGATCGCTGAGCGACTGGTCGATGCTGGCGAGCAGTGCCTTGAGGGCGGCGTCGGTGTCGGACGGGTCGATGACGGGTTCGGACATGGCTGCCGGAATCGGGCCTGGAGCGTGGGAGAAAGCGCGCGGCCGGGTTCCGTCGCGTCGCTCCCTGTTTCGCATCACGGCCGGCGGAAAGCCAACGCTTCCGCGTAAAGCACAGGTCCCCACAGGACGAAGCGTTCGGTCCGAAAGGCTGATCCGCTTCATCGGCCGGATCGTTTGACACTCCGAACGGCGCGCCCTAGCTTCCCCACCGTCCGGCCGGGATCGCCGTCCGGGCAGCCAGGGAGAGACGATGCGCATCCATCGCCGCGCACTGATCGGCGCCGCCCTCGGGGCCGTCGGCCTCGCCGCCGCCGGCATTCCGGCCTTCGCGCAAGGGGCCAAGGAGCCCGCGAAGGAGGTGCGCCTCGACTGGGCGACCTACAATCCCGTCAGCCTCGTCCTGAAGGACAAGGGCCTCGTCGAGAAGGCGCTCGCGCCCGATGGCGTCACCGTGCGCTGGGTCCAGTCGCTCGGCTCGAACAAGGCGCTCGAATTCCTCAATGCCGGCTCGATCGATTTCGGCTCGACCGCCGGCGCCGCGGCCCTGCTGGCGCGGATCAACGGCAACCCGATCAAGGCGGTCTACGCCTATTCGCGGCCGGAATGGACCGCTTTGGTGACGCGCCCCAACACCGGCATCACGGCGGTGAAGGACCTGAAGGGCCGCCGCATCGCCGTCACCCGCGGCACCGACCCGCACATCTTCCTGATCCGGGCGTTGCGCGGCGCCGGCCTGACCGAGCGCGACGTGAAGCTGGTGCTGCTCCAGCACCCGGACGGCCGCACGGCGCTCGACCGCGGCGACGTCGATGCCTGGGCCGGCCTCGACCCGATCATGGCGGCGGCCGAGATCGAGAACGGCGACGTGCTGTTCCACCGCGATCCCGCCGCCAACACCTGGGGCGTGCTCAACGTCCGCGAGGATTTCGCCAAGCAGAACCCCGAGCTGACCCGCAAGGTGCTGGCCGCCTACGAGGAGGCGCGCAAGGCGGCGCTCGCCGACCCGCAGGAGCTGAAGCGGATCCTGGTGGCGGCGACCAAGCTCCCCGAGCCGGTGGTGGCGCGCCAGCTCGAGCGCACCGACCTGTCGCAACCGGCCATCGGCAAGCTCCAGGCCGAGACGATCCTGGATGCCGGCACCGCGCTCCTCGATGCCGGGGTGATCCCGGCGGGCACCGATGTCGGCGCCGCGGTGCAGGCCCTGATCGATCCGCGCTTCGGGCCGGCGGCGCGCTGACGCCGATGGCGAGCCCGTTGCCCCTCGCGGCCGCGCCGGCCGCTCCCGTGCCGCGTCGGTCGTTTCGCCTGCCCGGCGGCCGGATGCTCACCGGGCTCGTCCTGCCCCTGGCGCTGGCGCTGGGCTGGGAAGCGGCGGTGCGGGCGGGGCTGGCGCAGGGGCGGCTGGTGCCGCCGCCGAGCCGGGTGCTCGGCACCCTGTGGGGCCTGGCGGAGAGCGGCGAGCTCTGGACCCACGTGCTTGCGAGCCTCACCCGGGTCGCGGCCGGCTTCGGCTTCGGCGCGCTCGCCGGCATCCTGGTCGGTGCGCTCACCGGCACCCTGCCGCTCGTGCAGCGCCTGATCGATCCGAGCCTCCAGGCCCTGCGGGCGATTCCCTCGATCGCCTGGGTGCCGCTGTTCATCCTGTGGTTCGGCATCTTCGAGGCCTCGAAGATCACGCTCATCGCCGTCGGGGTGTTCTTCCCGGTCTATCTCGGGGTGGCGGGCGCCATCGCCGGCGTCGACCGCAAGCTCGTCGAGGTCGGGCGGGTGTTCCGGCTCTCGCAGGCCGCGCTCGCCCGGCGCATCCTGCTGCCGGCGGTGCTGCCCGCGACGCTCGTGGCGCTCCGCACGGGCCTCGGGCTCGGCTTCATGTTCGTGGCGGCGGCCGAGCTGCTCGGCGCCTCGGAAGGCCTCGGCTACCTCCTCCTCGACGGCCAGCAGCTCGGCAAGCCGGACCAGATCGTCGCGGCGATCCTGGCCTTCGCCGCGTTGGGCAAGCTCTGCGACGCGCTGCTCGTCGGGCTGACGCAGCCGCTCGCGCGCTGGCAGGATACTGCGCGGGATACGCTCTGATAGGCTGGTTACGAGAGACCGTTCGCCGTGATCGATCCGTTCACTCCCACCCACGACCTCATCCCGATGTGCTCCGCAGCAGCCTCGAAGGAGGGCTCCCGTTCGCGCAGAGACTTCTGGAGCCCTCCTTCGAGGCTCCTTCCAGTCGCACCTCAGGATGAGGTCGCGAATGGGAGGGGCAAGGTTTTCGTGATGCTGCCGTCGCAGGCCACGCAGGCGCCATGCTGATCCTCGACCGCCTGGCGAAGACCTATGCCGACGGCACGCGGGCGCTCGCCGATCTCTCGCTCGAGGTCCGGGCCGGCGAGATCGTGGCCCTGATCGGCGGCTCGGGCTGCGGCAAGACCACCTTGCTGCGCCTGATCGCCGGGCTCGACCGGGCGAGCGCCGGGGCTATCCGCCTCGACGGCGAGGACATTGCTTCGCCGCATCCGGGCGTCGGCATCGTGTTCCAGGAGCCGCGGCTCCTGCCCTGGCTCAGCGTCGCCGACAACGTCGCCTTCGGCCTCGACGGCCTGCCGAAGGCGGAGCGCCGAACCCGGGTGGCCCACGCCCTGGAGCGCGTCGGCCTCGCCGAGCATGCCGGGCGCTGGCCCCGCGACCTGTCGGGCGGGCAGCAGCAGCGCGTGTCGATCGCCCGCGCCTTCGTCGCCGCCCCGAAGGTGCTGCTCCTCGACGAGCCGTTCTCGGCCCTCGATGCCCTGACCCGGGCCGGGCTGCACCGCCACCTCCTCGCCCTGTGGGAGGAGAGCCGGCCGACCGTGATCCTCGTCACCCACGACGTCGCCGAGGCGGTGGCGCTCGCCGACCGGGCGGTGGTGCTGCGCCCGAAGCCCGGCCGGATCGACGACGCGATCCCGCTGCCCTTGAGCCGCCCGCGCCAGCCCTCGGCGCCGGGCAGCGAGGCCGCCGCCCGCACGATCCTGGCGAGCCTCGACCGCTCCCTGCGACCGGAGGGCGAGCCCGCCCGCGCGAAGCCGGACGCCGCCGCGATGTGGTGGTGAGACCTTCGCCCAGGGCGCTGGCAGGCGACCGGTGCGGGATGCTAAGCCGTTCGCCCATAAACAGGGAGAGACCCACGCCATGGACGCCACCGAACTGCGCTCGCTCCAGGCCCCGATCAAGGATCGCTACCGCAGCGATCCGGACGCGGCCGTCATCACCCTGAAGGCGCAGGGCTCCCTCGACGACGGCGGCATCGCCTGCAAGGTCGAGACCGGCCGGGCGCTGGCGGTGGCCGGCCTGCATCCGGCGAGCGGCGGCTCGGGCGCCGAGCTCTGCTCCGGCGACATGCTCCTCGAAGCCCTGGTGGCCTGCGCCGGCGTGACCCTGAAGGCGGTGGCGACCGCCCTGGAGATCCCGTTGCGCAAGGGGCTGGTCAAGGCCGAGGGCGACCTCGATTTCCGCGGCACGCTCGGCGTCGACAAGGGCGCGCCGGTAGGCTTCCGGGCGATCCGGCTCAGCTTCGAGGTCGACGCGGATGCGCCGCAGGAGAAGCTCGACCAGCTGCTCAAGCTCACCGAGCGCTACTGCGTGGTATTCCAGACCATCAACCAGAAGCCGCAGCTCGACGTGGTGATGACGCGGGGGTGAGGGGAGGCGTGGCGGGTATCCGGGGCCGGGCGCCCGTCCTCACACGTCTCTGTTTCATCCCATCTGCGACCTCATCCTGAGGTGCGAACGGAGTGAGCCTCGAAGGAGGGCTCCAGGGACCTGAGCGAGTACTGGAGCCCTCCTTCGAGGTCAGTCGATTGTCAATCGACTGACACCTCAGGATGAGGGTGAGAGTGGGACAGGAAGGCATGTCCCGTCGAACAATCTGTCAGCGCATCGCCTCGCGCTGCGCCAGGGTCGTCGGCGCGCCCGATTTCTGGATCAGCCCGTCGATCTGGTCGCGCTGGCGGCGGAACTCGGCGAGCAGCCGCCCGTCGAGCTCGCGGCCGCGGGGCACGCGGATCTTCATCGGGTCGACGAAGTGGCCGTTGATGATCACCTCGTAGTGGAGATGCGCGCCGGTCGAGAGGCCGGTGGAACCCACGTAGCCGATGATCTGGCCCTGGCGCGCCTTGGCGCCGGCGCTGACGCCGCGGCCGAACCGCGACATGTGGTTGTAGGTGGTGACGTAGCCGTTGGCGTGCTGGATCTCGACCCGGCGGCCGTAGCCGGAATCCCACTCCGCCTTGATGATCGTGCCGTTGCCGGCGGCGAAGATCGGGGTGCCGATGCGGATCGACCAGTCGACGCCAGTATGGAGCTTGGCGTAGCCGAGCACCGGGTGACGGCGGTAGCCGAAGCCGGAACTCATGTTGCCGTCGGCCACCGGCTTGCGGATCAGGAACTTCTTCAGCGAGCGGCCGGCCTCGTCGAGATAGTCGACGCTGCCGTCGTCGGGCGACTGGAAGCGGTAGATCCGCCGCGATTCGCCGCCGAGATTGAGCGCCGCGAAGAGGATGTCGGGCCGCTCGGACGAGCCGCCGGATTCCTCGTCGTAGGTATAGAACAGCTCGATCCCGTCGCCGGTGGCGACGCGGCGCTGGAAGTCGACGTCGTAGCCGAAGATCCGCACCAGGTCCTCGACGGTGGAGCGCGGCAGGTCGTGGCGCGCCGCGGTCTCGTAGAGGCTGGCATAGAGGCGGGCTCCCGTGCCGCCCTCGTCGTCGTCGTCGGCCTCGGGCTTGGCGGCCGGCTTCTGCGCGGCCCCCTCCGGCACCGGCGGGGCCACCGACACGAAGGCGCCGCGGTCGTTCATGGCGGCGATCGCCTCGACGCCGGATTCGCCGTAGAGAATCACCCGGGTGAGCTGGCGCGGGTCGCCGGCCCGGGGGCCGGGGCCGACCTGGAGCCGCATCTGCTGACCCTCGCCGACCGCGCCCGAGCGGACGCGGGTGCCGAGCGCCGCCAGGATCGGGCGGATCTGCTCGTCGAGGCCGCCATTGGCCCTCAGCACGCCCTCCAGTGTCTCGCCGCGCTTGATCGCGACGTCGCGATCCTCGACCAGCGGCGCGTCGCGCTCGCGCTCCATCTTGGCGAGATCGGTGACGTTCTCGCGCATCACCCGGACCTCGATCGACTTGAACGGGCCGGACGAGCCGCCGAAATCGCCGCCGCCGTCGAGGCCCGGCAGGGTCGCCATGCTGCGCAGGGTCCGCGAGAGCATCAGCTGCGGGGCGATGGGGAGCGCGGCGCGGCGCCCGGCCTCGGCGGCGAGCCGCCGCTCCTCCTCGATCTGCGCCGCCACGTCCTCGTCCGAGAGGGCGGGGGAACCGGCCGGCACCGCGAGGTCGCCGAGGTCGCGCTTGACCACCGACACCTCGGCATCCGGCGCCTCGGCCGTCGTCGCGGCCTGCGCCTCCGGGGCCCGGTCGTTGCCCGGATCGGAGAAGAAGCGCATCGGATCGAAGGCCGGGATGTCGGTCGCCGCCATCCCGGCGGTGGCCGAGAGCGCGGTGGCGATCCGCACGAAGGGCCGGACCTTGATGATCTCGCGCTCGCCGGCCCGCAGGGTCACCGGGGCCTTGAAGCTCTGCTTGGCGAGCGCCACCATCGGGTTGCGCACCAGCCGGTCGCCCTTGCGGGCGAGGTTGGTGCCGCCCTCGCTGGCGACCGGGCGGGGCGCCACGGTCACCGCCTGCGGCGATTCCGCGAAGGTGATCTCGCCCTGCAGCGAGACCCAGATCGCCGAGCCGATCAGGCCGGCGCCGGTCATGCCGGTGAGCACGCAGGCCGTGAGCCAGCGGAGGTTCACGTCGCGCCGGTCGGCGCGGGGCGAGGCGGCGCCCGACAGGTCGAGCGGCGGTTCGCGGCCCGGATCGGCGGACCGGCCGCGGGGCGCCTGCTGGGATCCGACCGGGTCGAGCCGCGCGCGCTTCACCGTCTCTCCTTCGCTCATCCGTTCCGGCGCCGCCGCGGACGAGCCACGGCGGCGGAAGGACGCTCCGGCCCGCTTCCGCAGCGCCGCGACCATGCGTGGCCGAGGCAGGGAAATCAACGGCGGGCGGGGGGCCTTCCCCAACCGGCGTCACGCTCCGGTGCGGTCCTTGTGCGAGGCTGTCTCTCCGGTGCCAGCATGTCAGGATTGAGGCGTCGAGGCGCGCTGCGCGGACGGGCTCGTTATGCCGCATGGACGCCGCCCCGGACCGGACCAGTTTCGGTCCCGGTCGCGCCTGCGGTACGGTTCCTGCAAGACGGTCCCTGCAAGACGGTTCCGCCACCCGCCCCGGGAGTTCTCCATGATGCGTCGTCACGCCGGCCTCGCCGCCGCCTTCTTGCTCCTCTCCTCCCAGGCCGCCCTGGCGCATCCGGGCCATGGCGGCGCCGCCGGGCTCGCGCAGGGCTTCGCCCATCCCCTGAGCGGGGCGGACCACCTGCTCGCCATGGTGGCGGTCGGCCTGCTGGCGGCCGCGCGGGGCGGGCGGGCCCTCTGGGCGGTGCCGCTGGCCTTCCTCGGCATGATGGCCGTCGGCGGGGCGCTCGGCGCCGCCGGCATCGCGCTGCCCTTCGTCGAGACCGGGATCGGCCTGTCGGTCGTCGCCTTCGGCGTCGCGGCGGCGTTCGGCGCCGGCCTGCCGCTGGCAGCGGCGCTCGCCCTGGTCGGGGCCTTCGCGGTGTTCCACGGCCATGCCCACGGCGCCGAGATGCCGGAGACCGCCTCCGGCCTCGCCTACGGTCTCGGCTTCCTCGCCGCGAGCGCGCTCCTGCACCTCGCCGGGATCGGCCTCGGGCTCGCCGCCGGCCGTGTCGCCCGAGGCCGCGCGCTGCCCTTCGCGGGCGCCGCGGTCGCGGTAGCGGGCGTGGCGGTGCTGGCCGGCGGCGCCTGACGAGCGAAACGGCAGATCGAGGATCGGGGCCGCGCGGCGGCTCCCGGTGTCAGCCCGGATTGACCGCGGTCGCGAGCCAGCAGGCGCCGCCGAGGCGCACCGGGCGTTCCGCCGGCATCGCCTGCCGCAACGCCGCCAGGGCCCGCTCGCGCAGGGCGGGATCCTCGACCTCGCGCAGGAGCCCGGCGATCGGCCCGACGGTGGCGGAAAAACGCGTGGCTTCCTCCTGATCGGCCCCGATCTCCAGCAGTCGGTCGACGCGCGCGACCGCGGCGCTCGCGAAGCCCGCCTGCCGGAGGAGGTCCACCAGCGCGTCGCCATCGGCGAACCGGAACGGCCCCGGACCGCCCGGCGGCGACGGGGCCGGCTCGGGCAGCACGGTCAGCACCGCGTCGCGCGGCACCGTCACCCAGGCATTCTCGGCGAGCGAACGCCAGCACAGGACGGCGACGCGACCGCCCGGTCGCAGGGCCCGCCGGATGTTGGCGAAGGCCGCGCGCGACTCCTCGAAGAACATCACCCCGAAGCGCGACAGCGCGATGTCGTGCTCCGGCGCGAAGGGATGGGTCTGGGCGTCGGCCTCGATCCAGGTGACCGCCGCGCCGGCGGCCGGCCGGGTGCGGGCCCGGGCCAGCATCGGCCGGGACACGTCCACCGCTGCGACGGCCCCGTCCGGTCCCGTGCGCGAGGCCGCGAGCAGGGCGGTCTCGCCGCAGCCGCAGCCGATATCGAGCACCCGCTCGCCGGGCCGCAAATCCGCGCCGTCGATGAGGGCCGCGGTCAGGGGCGAGAAGACCCGGTCGAGCTCCGCCTGCATGTCGGCCCAGCGGGTGCCGACATCGCCGTTCCAGTACGCGGTCTGGGTGATCGGCTCCGGCATCGGGTCCCTCGTCGTCTCTCGGCTGTCGCCCGACAAGCGGTACACCGGCGCGGGGCGGCAGGCGAGACGGGACCATCCGTCAGGCCATCTCGCCTCAGGTCGTATTGGGTCAGGTCGTCTTTCTCGGACGTCCGCGCCGCCCGGGCGGGGCGGGGGCATCATCGCGGCCTCGGCCCCGCGCAGGCGGCGCCGGCCGAGCCCGCTGTTCTTGGCGAGCTCCGAGCGCTGCGAGGCGTAGTTGGCCGCGACCATCGGGTAGTCGCGCGGCAGGCCCCACTTCTCGCGGTACTGGTCCGGCGTGAGGCCGCGGCCGGCGAGGTGGCGCTTGAGCGTCTTGTAGGGCTTGCCGTCCTCGAGGCTGATGATGTGGTCCGCCGTCACCGTCCGGCGGATCGGGATCGGCGGCTCGGGTTTCGGCGCCTCGGGCGGCGGCGGTGCCATCAGCTGGGTCAAGGTGGAGTGAATGGCACCGATCATCGGCGGCAATTCGTTCGGCGGCACCGCGTTGTTGGATACGTAGGCCGTGATGATCGCGGCACATAGATCGACGACGCGGTCACCGGAACCATTCTCCTCGACGTTCATCACCCCACCCCGTCTGCATCCCCCATCAAGAATGCATGACGACGATCGAACGTCAAACAGACTGCGTGATCACGGCGCTTCATCCTGTGGGCGTAACCGCTCTTCATCAGTCAACATCTATGCGCGACGGCTAACTTATGTTTATGGATGTGGCTACGCTCTTCGATGTAGGCCGCCGTGCCGGGACGGCCGGCAGGCCCGCCACCGGACCTGCCCTCACATGCCCCGGCGGCGAGGGAAACGCGCGAACCGCTCCGCCAGGACCGGCAGGACCGTGAGGTTCAGGAGCGTCGAGCTGGCGAGCCCGCCGAGGATCACGATCGCCATCGGCCCCTCGATCTCGCGGCCGGGCTCGCCGGCGCCGAGCGCCAGGGGCAGGAGGCCGAGGCCGGTGACGAGCGAGGTCATCAGGATCGGCACCAGCCGGTCGGCGGCGCCCTCGATCGCCGTGGCCCGGGTCCAGGGCCGCCCCTCGGCGAGCACGAGATGCTCGTAATGGGCGATCATCATGATGGTGTTGCGCAACGAGATGCCGAACAGCGTCACGAAGCCGACGATGACGCCGAGGGACACGAGCCCACCGGTCGCCGCCACGGCCAGCACCCCGCCGACGACGGCGAAGGGCAGGTTGACGAGGATCAGCAGGAGGTTGGCGAGAGACCCGGTGACGACCGCCAGCAGGAGCAGGATCCCGAGCCCCGCGAGGCCGGCATGAAGCGCGAGGTCGCGGCGGGCCTGTCCTTGCGCCTCCGCCGCGCCGCCGATCCCGACATAGACGCCCGGCGGCAGCTTCACCTCCCGGTCGATCTTCCGCTTCACCGCCTGCGTGAACGAGGCGATGTCCCGTCCCTCGACGTTCGCCGTCACCACCCGCACCCGCTGCGCGCCGTGATGCGCGATGGCGTAGCGCCCCATCGTCTCGTAGACGTCGGCGACCTGCGACAGGCGGATGGTGCTGCCGCCGGGCGTGCGCAGCGGCAGGTCGCCGAGGCTCGTCAGCCGGGAGCGGGCGGCGGGGTCGAGGACGACCACGACGTTGAAGACCGCGTTGCCCTCGTAGGACTGGCCGACCGTGTCGCCCTGGAAGGCGGTGCGGGCGAGTTCCAGCACCTCGATCGCATCGAGGCCCCAGTGGCGCAGGTCGACGGGGCGCAGGGCGATGGTGATCTGCGGCAGTCCGGTGGCCAAGCGGAGCTGGATGTCGGCCGCGCCCCTCACCTCCGCCAGTTCCCGCGCCACGTCCCGGGCCGCCGCGTCGATCCGGTCGAGATCCGCCCCGTAGACGCTGACCACCACCGGCGCGGTGAAGCCCGACACCACCTCCTCGATGCGCTCGGTGAGGAAGGTCTTGAGCGAGAAGGTCGCCCCCGGCGTCGCCGCCATCAGCGCGCGGATCCCGGCCTCGGCCCGCTCCTGGGCCGCGCCGTCGAGGCCGGGGGCGAGGTCGACATGGATCTCGCTCTCGTGCGTCCCGCCGAGATCGTAGCCGGCCTCGGCCCGGCCGACCTGCTGGGCGACCGCCCGCACTCCCGGAATCGCCTTGAGCCCGGCGGTGACGTGGCCGCCGAGCCGCAGCGTCTCCTTCAGGGAGGTGCCGGGCGCGCTCGCCATGTGCAGGATGAAGTGCCCCTCCTTGAGATCGGGGAGGAACGCGCCGCCGAAGGAGGGCACCGGGACCGCGCTGCCCAAGACCACGAGCAGGCCCGCCAGGCCCACGAGGACCGGGTGTCGTGACAGACCTTCGAGCAGCCGGACATAGACGTGGCGCACCGCCCGGGTGACCGGCGGCTCCCGGGCCGGCAGCGCCTTGCGCCCGGCGAGCAGCAGGCGCGCGAGCGCCGGCGTGACCGTGAGCGCCACGACCAGCGAGGCCAGCACCGCCAGGATGTAGGCGAGGGCGAGCGGCCCGAACAGGCGGCCCGGCACGCCCGAGAGCGCCAGCACCGGCAGGAAGACCAGCAGCACCGCGAAGGTCGCGTAGGCGACCGAGACCCGGACCTCCAGGATGGCGTCCAGCACCACCCGGGCTTCGGGCCGGGGCAAGGCGAGGCGCCGGTTCTCCCGCAGGCGGCGCATCGCGTTCTCGACGCCGATCACCGCGTCGTCGACCACCTCGCCGATGGCGATGGCGAGCCCGCCGAGCGTCATGGTGTTGAGGCTCTGGCCGAACGCCCCGAGCACCAGGACGGCGCCGATGAGCGAGAGCGGGATCGCCGTCGCGCTGATCAGCGCCGTGCGCCAGTCGAACAGGAACACCACCAGCACGACGACGACGAGAAGGCCGCCGAGCGCCAGGGCCTGGAGAACGTGGCCGGTGGCCTGCGCGACGAACCCGGCCGGGCGGAACAGGTCCTTGCGCAGGGTGATCCCGTCCCGGGCGAGGCCGGGCTGCAACTCGGCGAGCGCCGCCTCGACGCCTGCCGCGACCTCGACGGTGTTGGTGCCGTATTGGGCCCCGATCATCATCAGGATTCCGGGCTTCCCGTCGACCAGGGCGGCGCTGATCGCCGGTTCCGGGCCGGCGACCACGTCGGCGACGTCGCCGAGCACGACGCTCGCGCCGCCTTCGTTGATCAGCACCGTGCGGGCGACCGCCGCCGGAGTCACCGACTGCCCCTCGGTCTGGAGGGTGATGCGCTGGTTGGCCGTATCGATGAAGCCGGCCCCGCGCACGCCCGTCGCCTTGCGGCCGGCGGCGAGCACGTCGTTGAGACCGAGGCGGAAGCGGATCAGGTCCTGCGGCCGGACCTGGATGCGGATCGACCGGATGTCGCCGCCATAGACCAGCACCTCGCCCACGCCGGGCGCCGCGAGAAGGCGCAGGCGCACCCGCCAATCCGCGACCGTCCGCAGGTCCATGAGCGAGCGGGTGTCGGAGGTGAGGCCGATCAGCAGGATCGCGCTCGTCGAGGAGGTCAGCGCCGTCATCGCCGGCGCCGCCACGCCCTGGGGCAGCCGGCCGGCGAGCCCGGCCAGACGCTCGCCGACGAGCTGGCGTGCCCGGTAGATGTCGCTGCCCTGCCGGAAGGTCGCGGTCACCACCGAGACGCCCTGGATCGAGTTCGACCGCAGGGTGGCGAGCCCGGGCAGGCCGTTGACGGCCCCCTCGACGGCCTGGGTGACCAGCACCTCGACCTGTTCCGGGTTGAGGCCGGGCGCCTCGGTCTGCACCGTGACGGCGGGCGGGGCGAATTCCGGAAAGACGTCGTACTTGGCCGAACCCAGGGAGAGGAGGCCGTAGACGACGAGGGCGAGCGCGAGGACGACGACGACGCCTGACCGGCGCACGGCGAAGGCCACCAGGGCGGCCTGCAGACCGGCGGGCGCGCCGGCCGGCGGCGGCGCGGTCGGGATCGGATCGGGGATGCTCACTCGTCCGGCTGCTTCTAATCGTCGTCCGCGTCGCCGGAGGCCTGGACCTGGCCCTTCAGCTCCTCGCTGAGCACCGCCTGGGCCCGGCCACCACGATATCCGCCTCGGGGCCCAGGTCGTCGACGACGTAGCGGTCGGCGGAGATCGCCGCATCGGCCTTGAGCGGGTGGCGGGCGAAGGTGTCGGGGCCGACGCCGCGATAGATCCAGGCGCCGCCCTGCCAGTGGATCACGGCACTCTCCGGCACCGCGATCCCGACGCTCTCCCGGGGCGAGGTGAGGAAGGCCTGCACGCTCATGCCGGGCAGGAGGCCGGCCTCGCCGGCGACGAGGTAGTAGTAGCTGACGCCCTGGATGCGCTGGTCGGTCCGCGTCGCCGGCGAGACGAGGCGCAAGGGGACCCGCTCGCTCTGGGGCGGCACCTCGGCGGAGGCCGTGGCCGGGGGCGGCTTCATGGCCTCGCCGGAGGGCAGCGTCACCTGCACCAGGAGGTCCGCCCGCTCGATCAGGCGGGTGACGAGGGGCGAGCGCTCGACGATCGCCCGGCCGAGCACCGGCCCCCATTCCTGCTGCGCGGTGGCGGCGAGGGTCCGCAACTGCGATTCGGCGGCCGCCACCGCCGCCTCGTCG